>NZ_VOZS01000052.1:0-2020 GCF_013419675.1 Acinetobacter sp. YH12069
TATAATCAGCGAAGAATTCAAAAAGGCTTGGATTTTAAGACACCAAATCAAATGGCAGAAGACTTTTATCGGTTAGCTGCCTAGAATCTCCCAAGTGAAAGTCTCCTGCTAATTCAGCACACATCACTGTTGATAAATTTTCTAAACAAAAAGGATCAAACTAATCTATAAGCTTTGTGGGTTAGAAAAAAAATAACTCACTTTGCATTGATCATATTTAAATTCTTGTTTTATCCATAGCACTAACCTATTAATTTTAAAAAATAATAGGTACTGGCTAAATAGCAAATCGATACATATCTTTTTCATAGAGGAAATATGATTTTAGTAAGTTCTTGTCTGGCTGGCTTAAAGGTACGTTATAACGGGACGCATAGCTTAAACGAAAAAATCGAAAAATTAGTCAAAGATGGAAAAGCTACTATGGTATGTCCAGAGATTCTTGGCGGTTTATCAACACCACGCGAACCTGCCGAGATTTCGGGAGGTAATGGCGATGATGTCTTAGATGGAAAAGCCTGTGTAATTGAAAAATCAGGAAAGGATGTGACTTCAATCTATATTGAAGGGGCATATAGAACTTTAAAAAAAGTTCAATTATTAAAAGCTACTCTGGTAGTGCTTAAAGAAAATAGCCCTTCATGTGGTAGTTCAATGATTTACGATGGTCAATTTAATGGGAATAAGATCTATGGCAATGGAGTTACCTCCGCTTTGCTTAAACGTCATAATATAAAAGTCATTTCAGAAGAAACTTTTTGGCAACTTTTACCCTAGTTCCTCCGCTTTTATTTAAAATCTTCATGCAACTCCAACCACGCCCCCCTTTGCAATATCAAGTCTCTTCGGTATTTAGAGATATAGTGAGGTAATAATCTAAGAAGCATATCCATTACTTCCACATCAGTTAAAAAGTAGTGGTTCAATTTTATGCTGTAATTCTTTAACAATTTTAGCAAGCTGATCATGTAAAACTAACCAACATTGCTCATGACCTTGCCCAATATATTCATCTATTATGAGTTGCAAAATGTCTTGATCTATCTGACTTAAGAATTCTAAAAACCATGTCGCAGCAACATCCTTGGCAACTATTGTTTTATGATCTAATGTATAAGCTATACGGCATAGCGCTAAAATTTGATTACATTCATCCTGATCGTCTTTCCAATGAGCAATAATTTGTGGATAAGTTTTTTGCATGGCAAATATTAATTGTTCATAGCTAATTGGATTTAACCAATCGCAAATATCAGGTCCAAAGATAGTAATGTTATGTAATTGGGCAGTTTTAAGTAAAATACTAATATCTGGATCAGATTGACTATAAAGTAATTCACCTTTGAGTAATTCTTCTCTCAACCACTCGCCATATTGTAGCTGATATGTATATGGATGATTTTTATTGGTAATACTCCCTTTTTCTAATATCGTAATTTCTAAGGCACGCGCTGTAGCATGACCAATCGGAACAGATATATTTAGAAAATTCTGCGCTAATTGTTTTCTTTCCTGATCGGTAATTTCACGTTCAATAATAACTAAAATATCAAGATCACTTTTATGTTTTAAACCACCATCAACATACGAACCATATAAATAAATAGCATAAAGCTTATCTTTAAAATTTTTTTGTAAAAGCTGTTTTACACTTTCAACTTGGCGACACTCTTCATCATTTAAGCTTTGCATATGATTTTTAATTTAAAAAAATAAGTAATGAATTCATAGAGCATTATACAGAATAAGTGTAAATAATTTAATCAATTAGTAAATAACATACTATTTTTACAATATATTTACTTTCAATATAGAGTTTAATACATAAAACTCTATCAATCAAAAAAAGCTTGAAACAACATCTGAATAGTAAGAGTCATTTCCTCCTCACTTAGAGATGGATCCGGAAATTTGAACAACTCCTATAAGTGATACTCTGCTCCTCAAATGATGTTATAAACATCAATATATGGAGTATTTTATGGCACGTAGACCAAGAAGAAATCATTCAAACGACTTT
>NZ_VOZS01000053.1:0-1896 GCF_013419675.1 Acinetobacter sp. YH12069
TCATTCGAGTCTAGACAAAATGACACCAAATGAGTTTTACTATGATCAGCTACCCCAACAAAACAAGGTGGCTTAACTAGAGCGGAATATCACTTATAAATACGCTTTTAGTTGTTCAAACAAGTGGGACCACCTCTATATCTCGATAGGTATAGTAGAGTGATATCTCGATAGGTATAGTGTTTTGCAGTTTAGAGGAGATATCGCGATGCATACGCGGAAGGCAATAACGGAGGCGCTTCAAAAACTCGGAGTCCAAACCGGTGACCTCTTGATGGTGCATGCCTCACTTAAAGCGATTGGTCCGGTCGAAGGAGGAGCGGAGACGGTCGTTGCCGCGTTACGCTCCGCGGTTGGGCCGACTGGCACTGTGATGGGATACGCGTCGTGGGACCGATCACCCTACGAGGAGACTCTGAATGGCGCTCGGCTGGATGACGAAGCCCGCCGTACCTGGCTGCCGTTCGATCCCGCAACAGCCGGGACTTACCGTGGGTTCGGCCTGCTGAATCAATTTCTGGTTCAAGCCCCCGGCGCGCGGCGCAGCGCGCACCCCGATGCATCGATGGTCGCGGTTGGTCCGCTGGCTGAAACGCTGACGGAGCCTCACGAACTCGGTCACGCCTTGGGGGAAGGATCGCCCGTCGAGCGGTTCGTTCGCCTTGGCGGGAAGGCCCTGCTGTTGGGTGCGCCGCTAAACTCCGTTACCGCATTGCACTACGCCGAGGCGGTTGCCGATATCCCCAACAAACGGTGGGTGACGTATGAGATGCCGATGCTTGGAAGAGACGGTGAAGTCGCCTGGAAAACGGCATCGGATTACGATTCAAACGGCATTCTCGATTGCTTTGCTATCGAAGGAAAGCCGGATGCGGTTGAAACTATAGCAAATGCTTACGTGAAGCTCGGTCGCCATCGAGAAGGTGTCGTGGGCTTTGCTCAGTGCTACCTGTTCGACGCGCAGGACATCGTGACGTTCGGCGTCACCTATCTTGAGAAGCATTTCGGAACCACTCCGATCGTGCCTCCGCACGAGGCCGTCGAGCGCTCTTGCGAGCCTTCAGGTTAGAGGCCGTCGACAATGATAATCTGGATCAACGGACCTTTCGGCGCCGGAAAGACGACGCTCGCTAAGCGGCTGCGCGATCGGCGTTCCAAATCGCTGATCTTTGACCCCGAGGAAATCGGGTTCGTGGTGAAAGAAACGGTCCCCATGCCAGCGAGCGGAGACTATCAGGATCTCCCCTTGTGGAGGGGACTTACGATCGCGGCGGTCAGGGAGATTCGAAGGAATTACTCGCAGGACATCATCATCCCAATGACGCTCGTGCACCCGGACTATCTGACTGAGATACTCGACGGGGTAAGGCGGATCGACGATCAGCTGCTGCACATCTTTCTGACGCTCAACGAGGACCTATTGCGTCACCGGATCGCGAACCAGACCATGCATCCTGACCCGAATCGAAATGCGGAGATTCGAGAGTGGCGATTAGCGAATGTCGCCCGATGCTTGGCCGCAAGGGAACGGCTTCCATGCACAACCCGTGTTCTCGATAGTGGTGCACACACCAGCGATGAACTCGCAGCGATGGTGCTCGACGGAATCGATGGGCGCACCTGATCGCCTTCGACGCCTGCGCAAAGCGTAGCGCGAGGGTGGCGGGCTCACGACCAAACGCCCAGAGGTCGATCATCGCAGGGATGTTTGGCTTTGTGGTGCGGACGACGGGACTCGAACCCGTACTCTCACAGAGAAGCAGATTTTCGGGCACTGTTGCAAATAGTCGGTGGTGATAAACTTATCATCCCCTTTTGCTGATGGAGCTGCACATGAACCCATTCAAAGGCCGGCATTTTCAGCGTGACATCATTCTGTGGGCCGTACGCTGGTAC
>NZ_VOZS01000054.1:0-1657 GCF_013419675.1 Acinetobacter sp. YH12069
CCAGGCCTCAGCATTTTATTATGGTGATCCCCTGGGCGAAATGCGCCTGGTAAGCAGAGTTTTTGAAATGTAAGGCCTTTGAATAAGACAAAAGGCTGCCTCATCGCTAACTTTGCAACAGTGCCATTTTAAGCGTTATGCTAAGCCCAGGAAGCCGCAGGATCTTTTGAACCACAACTGCATTAACGTCCGCTATTCTGATACGAGTGGATTGTACGCCTGGGAATTCGAGAAAGATGCTCAGAAATTCAGTCTGAAAGTCAAAGGGCAATATATTGCGAACAGCACGATTCATCAGCTCGATGCAGCATTAGACGGGCTGGGGATTGCCTATATTCCCGAGTATGTTGCAGATGGATATATCAAAAGCGGCAAGCTGATTGCTGTTCTGACCGAGTGGTGTCCATATTTTGACGGCTACCATATTTATTATCCTCACCGCCGACAGGATTCTCCTGCGTTTATGGCTTTTCTGCAAGTTTTGCGTGACAGGTACAATAATGGAATAAGATAAATTTATGAGTAAAGGATTATGTCCACGATAAGCACCTGGGTCGATTCCTGGGAGGCGGCCATGAGGGTAGGGAAGCGCCGTCCCGTCAAGTCAGCGTAATGCTCTGCCAGTGTTACAACCAATTAACCAATTCTGATTAGAAAAACTCATCGAGCATCAAATGAAACTGCAATTTATTCATATCAGGATTATCAATACCATATTTTTGAAAAAGCCGTTTCTGTAATGAAGGAGAAAACTCACCGAGGCAGTTCCATAGGATGGCAAGATCCTGGTATCGGTCTGCGATTCCGACTCGTCCAACATCAATACAACCTATTAATTTCCCCTCGTCAAAAATAAGGTTATCAAGTGAGAAATCACCATGAGTGACGACTGAATCCGGTGAGAATGGCAAAAGCTTATGCATTTCTTTCCAGACTTGTTCAACAGGCCAGCCATTACGCTCGTCATCAAAATCACTCGCATCAACCAAACCGTTATTCATTCGTGATTGCGCCTGAGCGAGACGAAATGCGCGATCGCTGTTAAAAGGACAATTACAAACAGGAATCGAATGCAACCGGCGCAGGAACGCTGCCAGCGCATCAACAATATTTTCACCTGAATCAGGATATTCTTCTAATACCTGGAATGCTGTTTTCCCGGGGATCGCAGTGGTGAGTAACCATGCATCATCAGGAGTACGGATAAAATGCTTGATGGTCGGAAGAGGCATAAATGCCGTCAGCCAGTTTAGTCTGACCATCTCATCTGTAACATCATTGGCAACGCTACCTTTGCCATGTTTCAGAAACAACTCTGGCGCATCGGGCTTCCCATACAATCGATAGATTGTCGCACCTGATTGCCCGACATTATCGCGAGCCCATCTATACCCATATAAATCAGCATCCAGGTTGGAATTTAATCGCGGCCTCGAGCAAGACGTTTCCCGTTGAATATGGCTCATAACACCCCTTGTATTACTGTTTATGTAAGCAGACAGTTTTATTGTTCATGATGATATATTTTTATCGGCACTGTTGCAAATAGTCGGTGGTGATAAACTTATCATCCCCTTTTGCTGATGGAGCTGCACATGAACCCATTCAAAGGCCGGCATTTTCAGCGTGACATCATTCTGTGGGCCGTACGCTGGTA
>NZ_VOZS01000055.1:0-1596 GCF_013419675.1 Acinetobacter sp. YH12069
GCCAGGCCTCAGCATTTTATTATGGTGATCCCCTGGGCGAAATGCGCCTGGTAAGCAGAGTTTTTGAAATGTAAGGCCTTTGAATAAGACAAAAGGCTGCCTCATCGCTAACTTTGCAACAGTGCCACATCAAGGCCCGATCCTTGGAGCCCTTGCCCTCCCGCACGATGATCGTGCCGTGATCGAAATCCAGATCCTTGACCCGCAGTTGCAAACCCTCACTGATCCGCATGCCCGTTCCATACAGAAGCTGGGCGAACAAACGATGCTCGCCTTCCAGAAAACCGAGGATGCGAACCACTTCATCCGGGGTCAGCACCACCGGCAAGCGCCGCGACGGCCGAGGTCTTCCGATCTCCTGAAGCCAGGGCAGATCCGTGCACAGCACCTTGCCGTAGAAGAACAGCAAGGCCGCCAATGCCTGACGATGCGTGGAGACCGAAACCTTGCGCTCGTTCGCCAGCCAGGACAGAAATGCCTCGACTTCGCTGCTGCCCAAGGTTGCCGGGTGACGCACACCGTGGAAACGGATGAAGGCACGAACCCAGTGGACATAAGCCTGTTCGGTTGGTAAGCTGTAATGCAAGTAGCGTATGCGCTCACGCAACTGGTCCAGAACCTTGACCGAACGCAGCGGTGGTAACGGCGCAGTGGCGGTTTTCATGGCTTGTTATGACTGTTTTTTTGTACAGTCTATGCCTCGGGCATCCAAGCAGCAAGCGCGTTACGCCGTGGGTCGATGTTTGATGTTATGGAGCAGCAACGATGTTACGCAGCAGGGCAGTCGCCCTAAAACAAAGTTAACTCGAGGGAGAAATCGTGAAGTTATCACTAATGGCTGCCAAGTCGAAGAACGGTATTATCGGTAATGGACCAGATATTCCATGGAGCGCCAAAGGCGAGCAACTTCTATTTAAGGCAATTACATATAATCAATGGCTTTTAGTTGGACGCAAAACTTTTGAGTCAATGGGCGCTCTCCCAAATCGAAAGTATGCAGTTGTAACTCGCTCTAATTTTTCTACGAATGATGAGGGTGTAATGGTTTTCTCCTCAATTCAGGATGCCTTAATAAATTTAGAGGAAATCACGGATCATGTTATCGTTTCTGGTGGTGGTGAAATATACAAAAGCTTGATTTCCAAAGTAGATACTTTGCATATTTCAACAGTCGACATCGAGCGAGATGGAGACATAGTTTTTCCTGAAATCCCAGATACATTCAAGTTGGTATTTGAGCAAGATTTCGAGTCTAACATTAACTATTGTTATCAAATCTGGCAAAAGAGTTAACAAGCGCCTGCAATCTGACCTCCGGTTACTGTCACCTTTTTTTGCGGTGGAGCTGCAAAAAAGGCGCCATTAACCTCCGGCAGTTGAGGCGGGCGTTAGCCATATTATGGAGCCTCATGCTTTTATATAAAATGTGTGACAATCAAAATTATGGGGTTACTTACATGAAGTTTTTATGGCACTGTTGCAAAGTTAGCGATGAGGCAGCCTTTTGTCTTATTCAAAGGCCTTACATTTCAAAAACTCTGCTTACCAGGCGCATTTCGCCCAGGGGATCACCATAATAAAATGCTGAGGCCTGGC
>NZ_VOZS01000056.1:0-1470 GCF_013419675.1 Acinetobacter sp. YH12069
AAGCCGAAATACAAAAATCCACCTCCATACTAATCGATACCCTATGCGCAAGTACCTTGCGGCTATGCCAATCAATCACAGCACATAAATAAACAAAGCCTTTTGCCATAGGGATATACGTTATATCCGTAGACCACACTTGATTACTGCGCTGAATAGCCAATCCTTTGAGCAGATATGGATATTTACGGTGAGCTTGATTAGCCTGGCTTAAATTTGGTTTGCAATATAACGCCTGAATACCCATTTTCTTCATTAAAGTACGTGTATGACGTCGTCCTATATGATGTCCTTGACGATTCAACAAATCACGCATCATACGACTGCCTGCAAAAGGATATTGCATATGTAATTCATCAATACATCGCATCAGCTTCAGATCTGATGCACTCACAGGTTTTGGGCGATAGTAATAACAACCACGGGAGACTTTCAGCAGCTTAGCTTGCTTAGATACTGAAATCTGAAGTGAGTCGTCGATTAACTTTTGTGGTTGAAGCGGCCCAGTTTCTTCAACACACCTTCTAAAAAATCAATTTCTAATGCCTGCTCACCGATTTTTGCATGTAGTTTTTTTAGATCGATGGGTGGTTCTGTTGGAGCTTTTGATTGATCGAAAGCTTGCGAGGAAGCTGAGATCAATTGATTTTTCCAGTCAATAATTTGGTTTTGATGAACATCAAACTCAGCACTCAATTCAGCAAGTGTTTTTTCTGCTTTAATCGCAGCAAGTGCTACCTTAGCTTTAAAATCATTTGAATGATTTCTTCTTGGTCTACGTGCCATAAAATACTCCATATATTGATGTTTATAACATCATTTGAGGAGCAAAATATCACTTATAGGAGTTGTTCAAATTTACGGATCCATCTCTCTAATGAAGAAATTCTAAAATTAACATAATACACCTTATACAAAATGCCCTTGTAAGCCCTTAATCAAGGGCATTTTTAGTCTCTACTTAACATAAAATTTTGGTGGTGCTTCAAAAAGTATGCTGCCTTTAAATGAAGCCATTATTGATGTAAAAGAAAAGAAGGCTAAATCAAAAGCTTTAAAATGGTTTTCAAGCTTTTTTGAAAAATTACAGCTTCTTCTGAAGCTACGCCTAATTCTATGCCTTATTTTGCAATTATTGCCTTCAATACCTACAGTAAAAAATTTACCAATACTTTGCTTACCATTTTTAAAAGCAGTGATGAAACTGTCCCAATGATCACTTGCAATTCGGGTGTAGTGAATATCTAATTGTTTAAGCTTTGTCTTCAATTGTTAGACTGTAGCTAAATCTCGTTTACCCCAAACATAAGCAACAATTTCACCTGTTTCTCGATGATAGGCGTAAATAAGCCATTGTTTATTCTTTTTATTTCCAACAAAATTCCAGAACTCATCTACTTCGAGAGATTCATAATGACTTTGCTGAGGCTGAATTTCATAGGTTGATTCAGTTAAAGTACGTAAAACTTT
>NZ_VOZS01000057.1:0-1427 GCF_013419675.1 Acinetobacter sp. YH12069
ACTGCTGTTCTCTAGATTCACGATCTTTTCGGTCGTTTTCGAGCTGTATTGCTCTTTTTTGGGAAAACTCTTGCTGCGCTTCGGTCTCAATTTTTTTTGTAAAAGCCGCATGCAATTCTTGGATTTTTAGATCTTCCATTTCTTCTGCATATAGTCGCTTTTGTTTTTCACCATTTTGAGGACTAAAGTATTTATTTCCATAGTTATCTTCTTCAAATATATAACTATTTATGATCTCCAGTCTTTGATCGCGTACATACTCTTGATACTCAGTTTCTCTGCGTGATATTTCAGAAATTTGATGATCTATATTTGAAATTTGATCATTAAGTTTTCGTTGTTTAACAGTGATGTTCGGTTCGTCAAGTTTTGCAAAAGACTTTTTAGGCTGGAGCAGCTGATTTTCTTCTGTCCATTTATTTAAATGATCAGAATATCTCTCTTTTTTTTCTATTTCACTAAGACCAGAAATATGCTTTTGGATGTCTAGTTGGGTGTTGTGTTGGTCGATCAGGTCATTTATTTGATTGATCCATTTTGTTTTAAAAAATAAAGGCTCTTTTTTGCGTAGTTCTGATATTGCAGAACTCATCGTGTCTAATTTTGTTGTTAATTTTGATAATTCTTCATTTTGGAATTCATAAAGTTTCTGAGAAGTTTTTTCTGAATACTCAGCTTGAGAGTATTGAAACTGAAGCTCACTTCGTACTTTTTGAACAAGATCCTCAGATACTTTGATGTTTTCATCCAGTGCGATGACCTTTTTGATTTTTAAATTACGTAGCTTAATTTCATCATTTTTCAGACTAATTTCTGTAAATATCCCTCGTCTCCGGAGGTATGTCGCTTGAGGACCTTCGTGCTGAGTTGCTTCTAGGTCACTTTCCTGGTCTTCATAACTTCTGTGATCGACACGTTCATCAAATCCATTTTGTTCCAGGTGATGATTGCATAACTCTGCAAATGATTCTCTCCAGTGGCTTACAGTTTCTGTGCCATTGTCACGACTGAAGTCCCTATATTTTTTTGCTGAAAAGCCACCCTGCTCATTAATACTTCGGGTTGTGAACATGATGTGTGCATGGTAGTTGCGTTCATCACTTCCACTGTCTGTATGAGGTGCATGAATAGCAGCATCAACGATGACACCGTATTTTTTAACGAGGTTTCGGCAAAGTTCATTGAGCATATTTTCACGCTGTTCAGCGTTTAACTCACTGGGAAATGCAATCTCAAACTCTCTTGCAAGTAATGCATCTTTTCTACGTTCAACCTTTTCGACTTCATTCCAAAGTGTTTGGCGCTTGAGTAACTCAGTATTTGTATTTTCAGGTGCATAGATTTTTGTAAATTCGACACCAGTTTTTCTTGTGTAGTCTTGTTCTTTTCCATAAAAATCGCATACCAATTTTTCACTTGAACGATAT
>NZ_VOZS01000058.1:0-1274 GCF_013419675.1 Acinetobacter sp. YH12069
TGATGTGTGCTTAAAAAACAGGAGGGTTTAACTTGGTAAACTATACATACTCATTAGGAGTTTACCATGAGCAAGAAACAGAAGACTTACACCGCAGAATTTAAAGCTGAAGCCATAAAAGCCATTGAAGAGAACCAAGGTAATGTATCGGAATCCGCTAGACAACTTGGCATTTCAATGCAAACCCTTTCGAACTGGAATAACAAAGCAAAGGCTGGAACTTTAGCAGGCACAAAACAGTATTCGCCCGATCTAAACGCCTTACTCGAAGAAAATAAGAAGCTTAAACAACAGCTCAAAACAGCTGAAATGGAACGTGAATTTTTAAAAAAGGCAGCAGCGTACTTTGCCAAAGAAAGTCAGTGAGGTACGCCTATATGAAATCGCAAAGCCACTTATTTCCGATTATTTTAATGGCTCGATTACTTCGTGTATCCGTTTCTCGCTTTTATGATTGGCTAAAGCGAGGCATGAGTAAAAGATCAATTCAGCGAAATCAGCAGACAATTTTGGTCAAAATAGCCCATGAAGAAACCAAACAAAGCTATGGCTATGTTCGATTAACCAAGCATTTACAAGCGCAAGGTATCAAAATAAGTACGTATGCTGTGCGCCAAATAAAAAAATCAAATCAGTTGTATTGTAAGCGCCATAAGCGTTTCAAAAGAACCACGAACAGTGATCACAACCGTTCTATTTATGACAATTTACTCAAGCAACAGTTTTCAATGACGAAGCCTAATCTTGCGTGGTCGAGTGACATTACCTACATTTGGACGGCTGAGGGCTGGTTGTACTTGGCAGCTGTCAAAGATCTTTACACGAAACAGGTTGTTGGCTATAGCTTAAATGAGCGCATGACAGCCAAGCTTGTTTGTGATGCATTGAATATGGCTATTCGCAATCAGAAACCTGCTAAAGATCTCATTGTACATTCAGATAGAGGCAGCCAATATTGCAGTAATGAATATCGAAACTTACTTGAGAAATTTGATTTTCAGGGTTCAATGAGCAAAAAAGGCGACTGCTTTGATAATGCACCGATAGAGAGTTTCTGGGGCATACTCAAAAATGAACTAGTCCATCATCGCAACTACAAAACAAGGGAAGAAGCCAAAGCGGATATTACAAAATATATAGAGTTATTTTATAATCAGCGAAGAATTCAAAAAGGCTTGGATTTTAAGACACCAAATCAAATGGCAGAAGACTTTTATCGGTTAGCTGCCTAGAATCTCCCAAGTGAAAGTCTCCTGCTAATTCAGCACACATCA
>NZ_VOZS01000059.1:0-1272 GCF_013419675.1 Acinetobacter sp. YH12069
CACTGCTGTCCCATAGTTTGACTTAAATAAAAAACCTGAGTCCAAAATAGTTAAAATGTAAGTGCTAACAAAGACTTCAACTATAAAGGATTCAGGTTTTGTCACATCAGAATACCGTATTTCATCAATTACTCAAGCCTATTTTAAGACAGGATTTTGAACGTTTAGCAAATCAACACCATCATGGGCAAAAGCTACGATCTGCAACTCGATGGGATCAATTCATTGCGATGCTTATGTCCCAACTCTCTTGCAGACAAAGTTTAAGAGATATTCAGTCAAATCTGGAATCTCAACAGGAAAAGCTATATCACCTTGGTGCTAAGAAGATTGCACGAAGTACACTTGCTAGAATTAACGAAGAACAACCTGCTAGTTTATACCAACAACTTTTTAGCAACCTACTTAAGCACTGTGAAAATTCTAAAATTGCTCATAAATTTCGATTTAAGAATCCATTGTATTCACTTGATGCCAGTCATATCGATTTATCACTTTCACTATGTGCGTGGGGAAAAGTACATGAATCAAAAGCGAGTATAAAACTCACAGTAGGATTAAATCATAGTAATACCATTCCTGAGTTTGTAGCGCTTGGAAATGGAATAGAAAATGATATGGTGCAAGGAAGACCTTTCAAATTTCCATCAGGGAGTATTGTGGTATTTGATAAAGGTTATGTTGACTATCAATGGTTTGCAGAAATGACGGATCGGAAAGTCAGTTTTGTTACACGATTACGTCCTAAAACAGTCTATCAAGTAAAATCAAAGAATAAGATACTAACTTGCAAAGGAATTCTTGCGGATGAAAATATTGAATTAAGTAGTGCTTACGCAAAAAAACGTGGAGCACCTAAATTATTAAGACGTATCGAATTTTATGATAAGGACAAAAAGAGAACGTTTGAATTTTTAACCAATAACTTTCATTTAGCAGCATCAACAATAGCGGCTATTTACAAAGATCGTTGGAAAGTGGAATTATTCTTCAAAGCGATCAAACAAAATCTAAAATTGAAAGCATTTATTGGTCGCAGTCGAAATGCAATATTAACGCAAATATGGATCGCTTTAATTGCATATTTATTGGTGAGTTTTGCAAAGCATCTGGCTCAAGAGGGTTGGACTGTTCAACGAATGTTAAGAATTATCCAAGTGAACTTATTCGAAAGGAAGTATTTGAAATCGCTATTCTCACCAGACAAGAGGGTGATAAAACAAGAGGAACCTCAATTGAGGTTCCTCTTGTGATTTTTGTGGGACAGCAGTG
>NZ_VOZS01000060.1:0-1078 GCF_013419675.1 Acinetobacter sp. YH12069
AGGGCGTTTTGTAGCACAAAAAAAACCTCATCAAGCGACAAGGTTTCTTTCATAAGCCCAATCAGGAATGCCTACAGGCTTGGCTTCTAACACACGGATCAGGGGAATTACGTTAGATTTTTCTTTAGGGGACTTGGTAGAAATATCTATACCATATTTAAGCATCTCACTACGGCAACGGTAGAAAGCAGATTTAGACATAATTTGCTTTAAGTCATCACCATTCAACCAAGTTTGATAAACCATTCTTAAACGGGTAGGTAATGCATCTAAAACATCATCTTTGAGCATATAGACATCACTCATTTCTAATTTAGATATGTATTCTAGAAGTAACTCCTCGGCTGTGTCTATATCCCAATTGGATGCAATGTGCAAAGAACGTCTTTTTAACTCTTGTTGTCTAGTTACACCCTCTATTCTCAAGGCTTTTCGAGCATATTCGATCATTTAAGGTATTTGTATATCAACAGGTAAGTGATGACCTTTTGCTAAGATTTCCATGAATTTGGAGTAACACTTTAAAGCCCAACGTCTAGAATGTTTACCAAAATAAGCAGTATCACCACTAAATTGACCAGCACCACGATGTTTTAAATATGCTGATTCACCTACGGCACGAATCCAAGCAAGTACTTCTTTTTCATTATTCAAATGCCACGTTTCATTAACGTCTACACGAGATAATTCATAATGACCGTCTTTGATATTTGCGTATTGGAATGGATCAGGACATAAGCCTAATTCTTCTTTTTTTAACAGCTCATCAAAAAACTTACCCATAATTGAAACAAGATCATTAGAACCAAATAAATTATGACCCTGAAGGAATTTTGTAGGATTCCCAGAAATATAAATTTGAGTGTCTGTTACTGACTGAATCTGAATTTTTGTTGAATAAGAACCCTCAACTGTTTTTTTCTTATCACAAACCCATTCTTTTTCTAAATTAGAATTAAGGGACAAAACAGCCCCATTAAAAAGCTTATCAGGGTCATGATTACAAATTATTTTCGCCGATACCCAATCAATCATTTATCAAGCCACTTAAAAACCTCACTAAGATTCTCAAACGAAT
>NZ_VOZS01000061.1:0-1019 GCF_013419675.1 Acinetobacter sp. YH12069
CGTTCTACATAGAGAAGAATCCATGGAATTTCGCAGTGTTTCTTAAGTGCACGCATGAGTAGATTATGATCAATGTTATCAAATAAACCTTTGATATCAAATTCCACAACCCAGTCATAATCCCAACTTCGTCGCCTCACCATAGCTATCGCATCATGGGCAGAACGCCCTGGACGATAGCCATAAGAGTTTGGATGAAATAGAGGATCAATCCGTGGCTCCAATATAAGCTTGACAGCTGTTTGTGCTACTCGATCCGCTACTGTTGGAATGCCTAACATACGTACCCCACCTGATTTCTTTGGAATCGGAACACCTTTGACTGGCGATGGAAAATAACTGCCTGAACAAAGTCGATTCCATAGTTTATACAGGTTGCCTTTTAAGTGGTGTTCGAATTGCTCAATAGATTCATGATCGATGCCTGCAGCACCGCCATTCTCTTTGACTTTCTTAAATGCCTCCCAGATTAACGCTTTAGGAATGTTAAATGGTTTGGTCATAAAGTTTTGCTCCTCCTGCTTGCACAGTTGACAAATCCGTAGACCTGGATAATGCAACCCCTTCGCTCCATTACCATTACAGTAACTTCAACACTACTACGAGTTGCTCCGCCCCTTGGTGACGCATTGCTATTATCAGCCTTGCCTTTTGAGCTTGTGCCTTTCGCTTGACATCGCCACCGAAGGTTCCCGCAGTTCAACGTAAGAGCCTGAATTAGGATCGCGCTGCCTCTACGCCGGACACCGAATGGCCCGTAAGCAGGTAACGGCCAAACTAATCGCGGGGTAACTTCCATCCCCGGTTTTGATGTCATTTGAGTACTTTCGACACTTGAACGGCAGTTCACTGTTGTTCGCCTTCCTAATTCTTACCTGACATCTCTACGATGCCTTTTCCATAACGCTCACGACCGGGACTTTTGATCCAAGCCGCTTATGGTGGTTTGCTACCTGCTCCTGCAAGCCGATAGCGAGGGGCCATACCCTCATCTCTTACGCCGCTTGCTGCGGCACACT
>NZ_VOZS01000006.1:0-226356 GCF_013419675.1 Acinetobacter sp. YH12069
TCAAACTCAAAAAATCCTGAGTTTATGTACGAGTCGTGGTGCCGTACATGATTTCGAACTCTTCAAACGTAACTTGAATCAGATTCCTGCAGGTGCATTTATCCTTGCGGATAAGGGTTATCAGGGAGTTTATACAGTGTATCCAAATAGCTTGTTGCCATTAAAAGCAAAGAAGCGCTGTAAACTGGATTCCGAACTAAAAATCTATAATCAGGAAATCAATAAAAGAAGAATTGGAATTGAGCATGTATTTGGCAGTTTGAAAACCTTCAAAATTCTTGCTGAGCGATATCGCAATCGAGGCAAAAGACTAGCATTAAGATTCAATCTAATTGCTGGAATTTATAACTTGGAGCTGAGTGAAAAATGACTTATGAAAGAAATCTATTGAGCAACGGGTGGGTCAGACGTTTAATTCCTGTTTGGCCAATTTATACGAAAATGGTACGCAAGCGGTAGGGTGGCATAGTGATGATGAGCCGTCTTTACTTTCACCCACACAGCAGGTGGTGATCGCATCTTTAAGTTTTGGCGCAAGCCGAAAGTTTTGCTTTAAACATAAAAGCACCCAAGAGAAAGTACAGCTTTTACTGCAAAGTGGACAGTTGATCGTGATGCGTGGGCAAACCCAACGGTATTGGAAGCATGCCCTAATGAAGTCGATGAACGTGACCGAGCCGAGGGTGAATTTAACCTTTCGTTATTTCTATGATCAACAGCCATAAAAAAAGCCCATATCTAGATGAGCTTTTTTCTTTCTCTGAGGAAGAGTATAGCGACAATCAACTGAAATCATGGAACACATGGTTGAGATGACTGCTAAAGAACAATAATCATATTATGATAATCTTTCTGGAGTTTATAATTAATAAATTCAATTAATAATATGAATTTATCAGATTAATTAAATATCATCTTTACAACATCGCATCAGTTGTGCGCAAACTGATCAGATTTAAATGGCGTCCGATTCTTCCATCATACTGCTGTATTTTTTCTCAATACGCGCTGTACAGTCTTGCAGCATTTCTACAACTTTCTGAAAATTCATAAAATCAAAACGATTTTTAGACGCCAATAGGGTCAAAGCAAGTGGGGGTTCTTTACTGGAGAATTTAATCGGAATCGATAGGCTCGACATATTCGGGTCAACTTCACCATTGGAAAAATAATAACCCTGCTTTTTAATCTTTTTCATTTGCAGCATAAATTCTTCTTCATTATGCGCAAAACCAACTTGAGATAATTCATCTGCAAAACGGTGGTAATAATCTAAAATCCGTTGCTTGGGTAACTGGGACAAAATCACTTTAGATGATGAGCCTTTATACATTGGACGCGGGCTACCTCGACCATAAGCCAATGCGGCATAGTCTTTATAAAGTTCATGATGTACATCAATGCAAGAGTCGATATTTAGATGCGTCAATAAGCAGCAAGACTCTGTGCGTTCCACAATTTCTTTCATGAAGGGGATGCTAATTTGCACCAATGGATCGGTGGTGCGAGAAATAAAATCAAGCACAGCAATTTTTGAACCCAGTGTGTAATCGCCAGAAGTCCCACTGAGGCGCTGCAATAATTCAGCAGAAACCAGTTCTTTTAAATAGCGATAGCTCGTTGGTTTAGATAAGCCTAATTCTTCACTAATAATGTCGACATTGATGATGGGACGAGCAACTGAAAATAAGTCGAGTACGGTGAGAATTTTACCAAAACTGGAAAGCGCCATAAGAACCTGCTTGGTCACAATAAAAAATGAATCGTTAAGTTACTTTATAACAAATTGCTCGGCCTGATGTTGCGCTTTTCTACACTGGAAATGAAACAAATCTGAAATATCACCGGGTTTCTTGGGTTATTCTGATAAAAGCATAATAAAAAATTGAAATATGCATTTAAAATATAGGTCAATTATCAAAATAAGATATTTTTATTGACTTTGGTTTGTTTTTTTAGCAAAATTACTATGAAAATATCCTATATTGAATAAATATTGCCCATCTGTTCGATGCGCAGGCAATGTTGCACACTACTTTTTGTATTCAAATGGTTTGAAACACGATTTGAATCGCTTCTTTACTTATTGAAATTTCTAGTCATTCCTGTGCCGTGATACAGGTTGTGCTGTCGAATGTTTAAGCATTCGATACGAGGCCGTTTTCACTAAAAAGAAGCAAACCACCGAGATCCATCATGCTGCTGACGAAACAAATACTCGCTTTTCGGCCCAATAAAATGGACTGGATTTTTGCGACCAAAACGTTCATCGCGGGCATGTTGGCATTGTATGTGGCCTTTGTACTGAATTTAGCTTATCCGATTTGGGCGATTGGCACCGTTTTCGTGATCGCGAATCCATATTCAGGGATGACGTCTTCAAAAAGTTTGTATCGTGTATTAGGGACGTTCTTAGGGGCGGCCGTGTCGGTGGTGGCACTGCCACATCTCATTCACATGCCTGTACTGTTTACGGTATTTTTAGCGGTTTGGGTTGGGTTTTGCCTGTATTTGTCACTGCTAGACCGTACGCCTCGTAGTTATGTTTCCATGTTGGCGGGTTATACCACGGTCATTATCTGTTTTAACGTGGTGTATTTTATTGATACCGCTTCGATTTTCGATATGGCCTTGGGGCGTTTTCTCGAAATTACGGTGGGTGTGGTATGTAGTGCCATCGTGACCACGACATTATTTCCAATGCATATTGGCCCTGCAGTCGAAACACGCGTGAGCAAAACCTTTGCCGATACCAAAGAAATATTTGATCAGATTTTATTAGAGCCTGCCGAACTAGAAAATTATTCTAAAAATCTTGGCAATATTGCACGAGATATCGCGGATATACATGTCATGGCGGTGCATTTGTCATATGAAAAATCTACCTTAAAAGGCATGACACGTCCATTGCAGGAAATCTTGCATCAGTTGAGTTTGTTGGTCAGTAACTTGGTGGCCATGTCTGAACGGATGAAACAATTAGATGGTCTGGACACACATTATCGGACGGCACTCAAGCAAGCCCATGAACATATTGCCGCGTTTTTATTAGATCAACATCAGATTGAGGAAAGTGAACTTAATCAATTACCTGAACAGTTTGAGCAAGATTTTCAACACATTCAGACACAGGCATTGCCATCACAGCAGGTGATTTTGGGTAGTCTAAAAATGGATATTCGCCATTTTATTCAGAATATCCGTGCGATTCGCTTGCTTTGGCAGCGGGTACAGCAAGGCGACTCCACTTTACCAACCACACTGACCGCCTTGAGCAATAGTCATTATCCGACTTTGCACCGTGATGCGGGGGTTGCTATTCGTGGCGGAGTGTCTGCGTGTCTGATTATTTTAATTTCTACGGGTTTTTGGATCGTTAGTGGTTGGAAAGCTGGATTTATGATGGCCGAAATGGCTGCAATCAGTGCTTGTATTTTAACTGCAATGGATAACCCTGTTCCTGCATTGAAAATGTTTATTCGAGCCAATATGTATGCGGCTTTCATGGTGTTTATCTACGCCTATGGCATTTTCCCGCATGTGACCGCCTTTTGGCAGTTGATCGTGGTGTTAGCACCGTTTGTGATGTTCTGTCTGATGCTGTTTTTACATCCACCTTTAATTGGAATTAGCTTGCCATTACTGATGGGGGCGATTATGGGACTGAATATTCAAAACCGCTTTAGCCTCGATCAGGTGTTTTTCTTTGATGCATCGATTGGGACGGTTTTGGGACCCATTATTTCGGTATTTATTATTCATTTAGTACGTGCAATGTCACCAGATATGACGGCCCAACGCATCCTTTCTCAGCATTATAAGGCACTGCGTCAGGCTTTATATCTGCCGTACGGCTTACCGTTTCGGGTGCATTTACGCAGTATGTTGGACCGAATTGGCATCCTAAACAGCAAAATGGTGCAATCAGGAAATTTGAAACAACAGATCGAGTGGGCTTTGGTGGAAGCCAGTGCGGTGATTGATTTGACCCGCTTACAAGAACTGATGAATAAACTCGATCCGAATGATGCATTGGTCAGCGAACTCGAAGAGTTACAACAGGATTTAGATGACTATTTTCGGGCCATGGAACAAGGGCAAAAGAATGTGTATATGAGCTTGAAACAGCAAATTGTAGAGCGAATTCAACGATTGAATCAGGCCGTTCAGGGTATTGAAAACGACGATGTTATGCATCGAATTCAGTATTTACTGAACAATATTCAAAGCAGTTTTTGTCATGTTCTAACACAGCAGACTCCAAATCATTTACAGGTCGAGGCACAACATGGGTGAGCTAAATGTATATGGCGTCTATGTGCCCATTCTATTGATTCAAGCGGTATTGGCCTATCTGTTATTGCGGGTCATCATGCGTTTGCTTGACCGATGGATGGCGCCAGATTGGGTGCCGATGCTCAATATTTTTTATTTGGGTGTATTTATGATGTTGCTTTGGCTGGTGCATGAAATCTTTATTTTCTGCCAGTTCTAAGCCCCTAAAAAATGAAATGATTGAGGTAATCGTATGACCAATTTGAATGTCCGAAAATATGTTCGGCCTGTATTGTTGATAATCGTGCTATGTGGCGCATTACTTGCGCTGAAACATATTTGGGACTATTACAATTCGGAACCATGGACGCGTGATGGACGGGTACGTGGTGACGTGATTCAAGTGTCATCGGATGTTTCAGGTTTGGTCACAGACGTTTTGGTTCAAGACAACCAACAAGTGAAAAAAGGCCAAGTGCTGTTTCGTATAGATGTGGCACGTCAAGCTTTGGATGTTGAGCAAGCCAAATCTGACTTGGCGAAAGCCAAAGCAGGACTGGCAGGGGCTGAAGCGCAGCTTGCTGAAGCTAAAGCCAATCTAGTGAAGTCACAAGCTAATATTAATCTTGCAGATAAAAATGCAAATCGTTATGCAAGTTTGATGGACGGTGCGATTTCAAAACAAGAACAAGATCAAATGTTTGCAGTACGTGATCAATCACATGCAGAGCATGAACAAACTCAGGCCGCGATTGAGCAAGCCAAAGCCAGTGTGGTGCAGCAAAAAGCCTTGATTGAAGCGGCGAATAGCAGTTTGCATTTGGCAGAATTGAATTTAAAACGTTCGGAAGTGGCTGCACCGACTGATGGAACTTTGTCTAACTTTGAACTCAAAGCGGGGAATTATGTCAAAGTAGGCCAAGCCGTAGCGGCCTTAATTGACCGTCAACAATTGTATGTTGTGGGATATTTTGAAGAAACCAAACTGGATAAAATCTATGTTGGCGCACCTGCAACAATCCAACTGATGGGAAGTTCTGAAGTTTATAAAGGCCATGTACAAGGCGTTGCAACAGGGATTGAAGACCGTGAACGTACATCGACTGATGGCTTACTTGCCAATGTCAATCCAACCTTTAGTTGGGTCCGTTTGGCACAGCGTGTACCAGTGAAAATTGTACTGGATGAAGTGCCGCATGATCAGTTGGCTTTTGTTGCAGGTCGAACCACCACGATTCATATTGTGGATAAAAACTAAGTTATCCCCAATCATTTCATTTGCACAGCATTGAGTGATCAATCTTGCGCATAAAAAAGCATCCTTTTTCGGATGCTTTTTTATTTGCCTGTTTGTTGAAAGTGCTTAAGGTTTTAGTCCAACTGGATTTCGATACCAACTTTCAATAAACAATGCTGCAGCAAGGCTGTCGGCAGAAAGATTCTTCGCACGGCCTTGGGCTTGATAATGATCTAATTCATCACGCGCTTCACGTGTCGTTAAGCGTTCATCGACCATCAAAGTTTCAATATTGGTTTGGTGGCGAAGGCGTCGTGCAAATTTACGCGCACGTGTGGAGAGTTCAGATTCGCTATCATCCATATTGAGCGGTAGACCCACGATAAACAAATCCGGCTGATACTGTTTCACAATCTTGAGTAGATTATCCCAATTGGGAATGCCATCTTTCATGGGAAAGAGTGGTAGGGGATTTGCACTTTCAATCAGGGCTTGTCCAACAGCTATTCCTGTTTTTTGTGTGCCAAAGTCAAAGGCCATAATCATTTGATATTGTGGTAAATCAGGCATGTCCAATCTCAGATGATAACCACATGCGGTCAACGCCCATTTTTTTATAGGCAGCATCCCAGCGGTCGTCATAAGGTAAGTTAAATATTAAATCCATGTCTGAGTCACAAATGAGCCAATCACCCCGAGCAATTTCTTCTTCCAATTGGCTTTTACCCCAACTGGCATAGCCTAGAGCCACCTGATAACGACCCACACCTTCATTGTGTGCAATCGCATCTAAAATATCTTTAGACGTGGTAATACAGACATTTTCACCCACAGCAATAGACGAATGCCATGTCGGTTGACCGGTATGAAGAACAAAACCTGCCTCTGGGCGTAAAGGTCCACCTTGCAACACTTCATGAGGATGCACATTATCTGCCTCAATTTCCAAATCATTCAAGAGTTCTTTGATCTGTAAACCTGATGGACGATTAATAATGATGCCTTGAGCGCCATCTTCATCATGTCGAGCCAAATAAATCACCGTATTGGCAAAGAATTCATCGTTCATTTCGGGTGGAGCAATCAGGCAGCGGTGTGTGAGGTATTGTTTAGTCACCTAATGGCTTCTCCTTATTGGGGTAAGTTTCATTCTTGGGGTGAATTGCATTCGAATAACGTTGTATTTATCAACATACTAGACTCATAAGTTTTCAACAATGAGTTTTTCTGCAAATTCAATATTTGTCATGCTCGACCAGTGAGGGACATGCTAAAAACCGTCATCGTGCAGGCAGGTCTGCAATGTGGTGAATTGTGAAGAGATGATTGGTGATTTGAACAACAGCAGTACAAAAGTGAGGAGAAGCTATACGTGATGGATAACTGAGATTGCTTAAAATAGCAGGATAAACTGAGGGTAAAACAATGACACATTTTTCAAAAATAATAGGGATGGCACTCTGTGCAAGCCTACCTATTTCAGGCTTTGCAGGAAGCGCTGACTTACAAAAACATGAATCGCAAGTAATTAAAAAATATAAAAAATTAAATTTTTATGAGGTCAATGAAGCGATAGAACGTGAAATTGTGGATGTCATCGCGGCAGATCCGAGCAGTTTTCACTACGGATTTACGCAACTGGAGAAGCAAGGTTTTATTCATGTTCAATATTCACCAGATAAAAAGCTTAAATTTTATAGTTTTGATGTGTCTGGCGGAGGCACCATGGGGGAGTGGAGCAGCTATGTGCAATATGCAACGGGAAAAACGCAACATTTAGATCAATTTGACTCAGGCTATATCAATCAAATTTTGCCGATCAACATCCAAAATAAAACCGTATATTTGGTGAAGAGTTATTATAAAGGTGATAATTGCAGTGGATTACATCATCTAAGAGCTGTTGAAGTTGGGCCAAAACAGTTACTTAAATCTTATGTATTTCAAACTAAGCAAAAGAAACTAGATCAAATCTCGGTAGATTATGACTGCCATTATGAAACCGATCGTCGTAGCGGTAATGAATATCTCAAAATCAGTCCGAAACACGTGGATGTTATGTTACTCAATCAACAATATCAGCCGCAGTATAAATATTTACGCTATAGCTTAGGCTCGAAAGCCTTTGTGTATCAGGGAATTGTCAAATAGTGTGTTTAAGAAAAAAGCCTGTGTACTTTGAATACACAGGCTTTTTTGCAAGCATCAAAAATTAACTATGTTGAAATTTTAATTGTCGCAACTGTTTTGCGTGTTGTAAGGTCGTTTGACTAATCTCCACACCACCAGTCATTCGAGCCAGCTCTTGAATCCGATCATCTTCTTCTAACTCGATAATGGTACTGCTTGCAGGATCTGTTTGGCGTTTTTTCACCAAAAGATGTTGGTCAGATTGGGCAGCGACTTGGGCTTGGTGAGTAATACATAAAATTTGAACATGCTGTGCCAAATCAGCCAACAAACGCCCGACAATTTCTGCCGTTCCGCCACTGATCCCGACATCAATTTCATCAAAGACTAACACTTCGGATTCAGTTTTTTCAGCATTCATCACTTGCATGACTAATGCAATACGTGACAATTCACCCCCCGATGCCACGCGTGCTAAAGGCTGAGCAGGAATCCCTTTGTTTGCGGTGAACAGCAGTTGAATAAAGCTCAAACCTTCACTTGAAGCTTGTTCTAGAGGCTCAAACTTAAATTCAAAATGTGCTTCTGGGAGCGCGAGCTGCTTCACTTGTTCAGTCAACTGCTTCGCCAATGGGGTAGACGCTTCACGACGAATATCATCCAAATGCTGTGCTTTGGCTAAAAAGTCTTGATGAGACACTTCTACTTGTTCAGCTAAGGTTTCAGGATCTTCAAGTTGATGTAATTGCTCAAGCTCAAGTTGCCACGCATCATAATCATTTTTTAAATCTTCGGGCTGAGTACGATATTTACGCGCTAATCGATGAAAAACTTCGAGTTTAGTGTTTAATTCGTCCATACGTTCAGGATCGAAACTTTGACGATCAATAAACTGACGTAAATTTGCTGTCGCGTCTTCAATTTCACTTTGAGCGTTCAGCAGCGACGTATAAATTTCAGAAAGTTGTTCACTACGTCCTGCATGCGATTCAATCCGACGAATGATCGCGCCCATTTCTTGATTGATATTTTGCTCGGCGTCATCGAGGGCATTTAAACCATAGCTACAATCCTGCATGATATGTTCATGATGACTGAGACGGTCAAATTCTTGCTCGATTTCTTTGTAGTCCGTTTGCACAACGTCTTCAAGTTCTTCCAATTGAAGTTCAAGCGTTTCTATCCGTTGCTTACGTGTGGCTTGGGCGTCGAGTGCTGCTTGGTGCTGACGAATGTCCTTTTGCCATTTGCTATAAGCATCACGCACGGCTTGAGCAGGCTGATAAAAATTATAATAACGATCCAGCCAATGCTTTGGGTAGGGTGGTTCTAAAAGTTGTTGTTGGCTGTGTTGGCTATAGAGTTGAACCAATAAGCGGCCAATTTCTTTTAATTCGGATAAGCTGCTCGGACGTCCATTAATCCATGCCTTACTACGACCTGTTGCAAAAATTACGCGACGTAAATGGATTTCGCCAGACTCATCATCCAATTCGTGTTCTTTGAGCCAAAGCGCTTCAGGACTGTGCTCTTGATAGCTAAAGGTCGCTGTTACATCGGCTTTGTCTGATCCATAGCGCACATAGTTGGTGTCTGTACGTTCACCTAAGCAAGCTGATAATGCGTCTAGCAGTAAAGATTTACCTGCACCCGTTTCACCCGTCAGGACATTAAAGCCTTGTTCAATGTCGATGGCTAAATGGTCGGCTAATGCAAAATTGATCAGAGTTAAATGTGTCAGCATAAACGCATCCGAGCTGCGAAAAGTTCTAGTTAAAGATAATTAAGTTTTGTTTTGGTCACAAGACAAGTTTTATTTTAAGATGACGAAAAACCTCGTAATTCTATCTTAAATTTCAGTTTAACAAGAAATTAGTTTCGTATCCGCTGTATCCATGCAGTGTTGTGATGTAAAGAGTAGGTGATCTTGCATAACGTGAGCTGAAACCATCAAATGTCCTGCCAAGTCCTCACAAAACACGTTTGTGTATGTATTCTTGTATTTAATCTAGCGTGTTATTGCCATAAAACGTCATGATTTGGTCACTCAAATCCACCAATATGATTCATCACGCTGCTATTTTTTTGAAATGAGTTTGCAGCGTTTCAATTAACCCTAACTAGGACTTTAGTGGATGAAACAAAAAAGTATTTTGTACAACAGCACAGCTTGTTTTAGACTCTAAATGTTGAGGTGGTGGGATGAAATAGGGGCACATCCAGTACTCAGATTTTTGTAATTATCTATCGCACAGTTTTCAACACAGATTGATTAGTTTTTGCAGCACAATTAAACTACATCGATCAAAATATTATAAATATGCTTTATCTGGAGAAAACGCATGTCAGCACAGTTTGATCATGTATCGGTAATCAAAAAATCAAATGTTTATTTTGGCGGTCTATGCATCAGCCATACTGTGCAATTTGAAGATGGAACAAAGAAAACACTGGGTGTGTTGCTTCCAACTGAACAAGCGCTGACTTTTGAAACTCATGTACCTGAACGTATGGAAATTATTTCAGGCGAATGTCGTGTTCAAATTGCAGATAGCGAAGAAAGCGAATTATTCCGTGCGGGCCAATCGTTCTACGTGCCAGGTAATAGCCGTTTTAAAATTGAAACAGATGAAGTCTTGGACTATGTGTGCCACTTAGAAGGCTAATGATTCAATCAATTTAGGCACAGTTTTTTAACCTTAAATCGGTTAAACTATGTGTCATAGCATAAATCCTGTAAAGCTTGCTTTGCAGGATTTTTCTTTTTGGCAGCCTATGCTGTGCTCTAGGGATATCATACCCTGTTCAAAAGTTTATCGAAGTTTGCAATTTAGAGGTCGTTCATGGCGAAACCGGAATATTATTATGGCGTTCATTCAGTGGAGTCATTACTGGAACTTGAGCCAGAACGCGTTTTAACTTTATTTGCGTTAAAAGGACGTGATGATCAGCGTTTAAAACGTATTTTTGAGCTTGCAGAACCGTTTGGTGTCAGCATTCAAAAAGCTAGTCGTGATAGTTTGGAAAAACTTGCGGGACAACCGTTCCATCAAGGTGTGGTTGCGGCTGTACGCCCACATCCAGTCTTGAACGAAAAAGATTTAGAGGCTTTATTACAAGCCAATCCAAATGCGTTGCTATTGGCATTAGATCATATTACAGATCCACATAACCTTGGTGCATGCATTCGTACAGCGGCAGCCATGTGTGTTGAAGCTGTGATTGCACCGCGTGATCGTTCAGCGACGCTTACCCCAACAGCCCGTAAAGTGGCTGCAGGTGGTGCTGAAAAAGTGAAGTTTATTCAGGTGACGAACTTGGCACGTACCTTGGCTCAAATCAAAGAAGACTTTAATGTACGTGTGGTCGGCACTATGCTAGATGAAAAAGCATTGCCGATTCAAAATTTTGACTTCACAGGTACGGGTGTATGTGTGGTGATGGGCGCTGAAGATACAGGTTTACGTCCTATTACGCAGGCGCAATGTGATCAAACTGTTTACATTCCAATGGCTGGTAATTTGCAAAGCTTAAATGTCAGTGTCGCGACAGGTATGGCATTGTATGAAGCATGCCGTCAACGTAATAATAAATTGAAATAGCAGTGATGATGTCTCCTCAAAAGCAAGGTTATTTATATGTGTTCATTACCATGTGTATTTGGGGTGGATTTACCTTAACGGCGCGTTTAAGCACCAATTGGGGAATCAGTGCTTGGGATATCACGGCGCTCAGGTTTGCTTTGGCATTTTGCATCTTAATGCCAATTTTGATTTATAAAAAAGATACGGCTTTTTTATGGAAAAAAGAGCCTTTTATCCTTGCTATGCTCGGTGGGGTGACCTATTGTTTAACGGCCTATAGCGCATTTCATTATGCTCCTGCGGCCCATGCTGCAATTTTCCTCAATGGTTGTATTCCCTTATGTACGGCCATAGCCGCATTTCTGATCTTCAAACAGCCGCTCGATAAGCATACCTGGATCAGTGTGGTCATTATGGTTTCTGCTATTAGCTTAATGAGCTATCTGATGTATGTGGAAACCGGTGTAGCGTTTGGTTTGGGTGATTTGCTGTTTTTTATCAGTGCCATTTGGTGGGGGATATTTACGGTATTGCTTAAGCAATGGAAGCTCTCTGCTTGGCATGCCATGGCGGGGGTTGCGATTTGGTCTGCCGTGGTATTTGTACCAATTTACCTACTATTTTTCCCTAAACATTGGTCCGATCCTGAGCCGCTGCAGCTCATTGGGCAAGTCATCTTTCACGGTATTTTTGTGGTGATTATTGCGACTTTAACGTATGTAGAGGCGATCAAGCGCTTAGGTGCATTTAAAGCCGGAAGTATCGTAACTTTGGCACCTTTTATTGCTGCGATTTTAGCGGTGCCGCTGCTAAATGAACCCTTAAGTTTTGCAATTGTGTGCGGATTGGTCGGGATGGGGATTGGAGCGATTCAACCGTGGAAATGGTTGGGACGAAAGGATAGTCTAGAGCAGCAACTCGAACAACAAAAAAAGCAGTCTGAGTAAGACTGCTTTTTTCTTTAGCTTTTTTCAGCGTGCGCTAAGTACTTGAGATGTAAGGGTCGAAGCTGCGCATAAAGATGATCTAAATGACCATCATTCAGCACGATATCATCTGCAATTTTTTGCTTTTCCTGACGTGACATTTGAACTTGAATAATTTTTTGGATTTGCTCGATATTTTGACCATCACGCTGTGATGCACGCTGAATTTGCAATTGTTCTGTGGCATCAATCAGCAAGGTGTGATTGGCCAATTCATGTTGATTGGTTTCAAATAATAACGGCGAAACCAAGATGACATAGGGGCTAGTGGCTTCGTTTAATTGTTGGATAATGGACTGGCGTATTGCTGGATGGGTAATGGCTTCAAGTGCTTGACGTGCTGTAGGATCTTTAAAGATATGCTCGCGTAATGCACGCCGATTTAACTCACCATTTGCAAGTAAAACCCAATCACCAAATTGTTGCTGAATTTGATTCAGTGCGGGTTGACCAGGTTCGACAACTTCCCGTGCAACGATATCAGCATCGACGACTTGAATGCCTTGGAGTTCAAACCAATTGCTTGCAGCAGATTTACCGCTACCAATACCACCTGTTAAACCCAAGACAAATGTCATACAACGACCTTACTGACCCAAATAAATTTTCATAATTTGATCACCCCATAAAAAGGCGATCCATCCGGCGATGGCAATATAGGGACCAAATGCAAAAGGTTGGTTATCTTTACGAACTTTGAGCAAAATAATGCCAATGATTGCACCCACTAGTGAAGAGAGTAATACAATCAGTGGAAGCAGGAAAGGGCCCATCCATGCACCCAAGGCAGCTAAAAGCTTAAAGTCACCATAGCCCATGCCTTCTTTGCCAGTGATAATTTTAAATAAATAGTAAACGATCCATAGGCATAAGAAGCCGATGATATATCCCCAAATGGCTGAGGTTGCAGAGGTATAAATGGCATAGCTATTCACGCCAAGTCCGAGTGCAGCCAAAGGAAGGGTATAACGGTCAGGTAAAAGTTGGGTGTCAAAGTCAATAAATGTTAAGGCAATCAATACATAAGTCAGCACCAAACCAAACAGCATCTGGATGGTTGGACCAAAAACTGCAACAACAATCAGCGCACAGACCATGGTGAGTAGCTCGATCAGTGGATAACGGCTACTGATCGGGTTTTGGCAACTTCCACATTTTCCACGTAACACAATCCAACTGATGACAGGAATGTTTTGATACCAACGAATGGGCGTTTTACATTTTGGACAGGTTGAAGCAGGGGTACTCAGGGTAATCTTGGTTTCATCAATAATCGGTTGGTCTGGATGCAAAAATAGTTGGCAATCTGTGCGCCATTCTTGTTCCATCATCTTCGGCGTGCGGTAAATCACCACATTCAAAAAACTACCGATGCAAAGACTAAAAATCCCAACTGCGATATACATCGCAGTTAGGTTGTTGATTAAGTAGCTAAAATAATCAGTAAACAAAATATTTCCTTTTCTTGGTTTTAACCAACCACTGAACCCATTTGGAAGATTGGAAGGTACATTGCAACAACAAGCCCCCCTACTAAAATCCCGAGAATAGCCATAATTAAGGGTTCCATCATAGAGGTTAAACCATCTACAGCATTATCTACTTCATTCTCATAATGTGTCGCCACTTTATCTAGCATGGCATCTAAAGCACCAGACTCTTCACCAATAGCGACCATTTGGACTGCCATAGGTGGAAATTTATCGGTAACACGCATGGCGAATTGCAATTGCTGACCAGTCGCGACATCTTCACGAATTTTCATGACCGCTGTTTCATAGACCACGTTGTTGGTTGCACCTGCAGTCGATTCTAGTGCATCGATTAAAGGTACACCTGCGGCAAAGGTGGTTGCCAAGGTACGGCTATAGCGGGCAATAATCGCTTTATAAACCAAATCACCAAAAATTGGTGCTTTTAGTGCAGCTTTGTCTAAGAAGTCTCGGAAAGCTTTGCTACGTTTTTTTGCTTCTAGAAACCCACCAATTAATATTGCAATAACCACGAGCATGATAAACCAATAATCTTTAGTCCAATTTGACATATTGACAACCATCTTAGTAAAAGCTGGCAGTTCTGCACCAAATGAACTGAAAAGGCCTTCAAATACGGGTACAACTTTCACCATCAAAATAATGGTCACAATTATCGCGACCACAATAACTGTGGCTGGGTATTTCATGGCCTTTTTGATTTTTTGCTTAAGCAATTCACTTTTTTCTTTATAAATGGCAACACGATCCAGCATGGTTTCAAGTGCACCCGATTGTTCGCCTGATTCAACCAAAGAGCAAAATAGGTTGTCGAAATACTGCGGATATTTACGCAGTGCACCTGCAAAGGTATTGCCGCCTTCAACTTCACCTTTAATCCCCAAAACCACTTCACGCATGGCTGGGTTTTCTAGGCCTTCCGCCACGATTTCAAAACCCTGAACGAGCGGTACACCGGCTTTCATCATGGTTGCAAGTTGGCGCGTGAATACCGTGATATCCAAAGTGGATACTTTCTTTTTCATCAAGCCTTCGAGAATATTTTTGCGTTTTTCTCGAATGGTTTTAATGGTGATGCCTTGCTTACGTAAAGTGACTTTGGCTAAAGCCATATTACGCGAAGGCATTTCCCCTTTGATTTTCGCCCCTTTGCGATCCACGCCTTCATAACTGAAGGTTGGCATCATCTGCGCTTTTTTTACAGCCATGAATTTATCCTTATTTTTAAATACTAATTCACTTACTCACTGGTCACACGATTGACTTCTTGAAGTGAAGTCACCCCCTGCATGACCTTAATTAAGCCTGAACGGCGTAAATTGTTAAAACCTGCTTGATTTGAAGCTTCGGCAATTTGTAAGGCATTGCCATCTTCCATAATAATTCTTGAAATTTCAGGTGTCACTTTCATGACTTCATATATACCGACACGACCTTTATAGCCTTCGCGGCATTCGGAACAACCGACAGGTTGGTATATTTGAAATTCTGGTGTATTTAAATCGTCTTCAGTAAAACCAAGTTCCAGTAGACTTTGTTTTGGTACCTCTACGGTTTCTTTACATTGTGAACATAGGCGACGCGCAAGTCGCTGCGCAATGACAAGGTTCACGGATGTCGCAATGTTAAATGAGGGCACGCCCATATTGCGTAAGCGTGTCAATGTTTCAGGTGCACTATTGGTATGTAGTGTAGACATCACCATGTGACCCGTTTGAGCTGCTTTAATGGCAATTTCAGCCGTTTCTAAATCTCGAATCTCACCGACCATCACAATATCAGGGTCTTGACGTAAGAATGACTTCAATGCTGCAGAGAAGGTGAGGCCGACTTTATTATTTACGTTGACCTGATTGATCCCTTCTAAGTTAATTTCCACAGGGTCTTCGGCCGTTGAAATGTTGGTATCTTCACGGTTAAGAATGTTTAGACCTGTATATAAAGATACGGTTTTACCGGAACCCGTTGGACCGGTAATGAGCAACATGCCTTGCGGTTTTTCTAAAGCCTGCATGAACAGTTCTTTTTGATCCGGTTCATAACCCAACGCATCAATCCCTAACATCGCACTAGAAGGGTCAAGGATACGTAGAACAAGTTTTTCACCAAACAAGGTCGGTAAGGAGTTCACACGGAAGTCGATGGCTTTGTTCTTTGACAGCTTTAACTTGATACGACCGTCTTGTGGAATACGTTTTTCCGAGATGTCCATTTGTGACATGACTTTTAAACGCGAAGCAAGTCGAGTCGCAAGTTGCAAGGGCGGATTGGTAATTGTTCTTAACACGCCATCGACACGGTAGCGGACGCGATAGGTCTTTTCGTAGGGTTCGAAATGTAAGTCAGATGCACCCATGCGAATTGCGTCGACTAGTAGTTTATTGATGTACTTAACAATCGGCGCTTCATCACCCGTTGCCTCATCTTCATCTTCTTGAGATGGATCGGGTGTTTCACTATCTAAATCAAGATCAAAGTCATCATCAAAGTCAAAAGTACTTTCTTCAGCGAAGTTCTGTTCAATTAACTTTTCAAGTTTGTCATGTTCAACAATAATGGTTTCGGTATTCAGCTTACTACCAAACCGAATGGCATCCACTGCTTCAATATTGGTGGGATTACTGATCGCAACGAATAATAAATTGCCATGTTTAAAAATGGGCAAAATACGATGCTTGGTAATTAACTTATCTTCAAATTCATCACGAATAATTAAGGAGGTGTCATAAGTCGAAATATCAAAAACCGGTTCACCGAACTCTATCGAGATGGTTTCAGCGATCAGGCGTGCTGAAAGTTGATATTCCTGAATCAAATGCGGCACGATATCTTGATGAGCCTTTTTTGAATTTTGCAGCGCTGTTTGCATTTTTTCGGCAGACAGATGCCCTTCGTCAACTAAGCGACGAATAAACCCCGTAAATCTTGAAGAACCTTGAACTGCTGTCATGCTTTTACTTGCCTATGCTTCAGTCTGTTTATAATTGGTATAGCAAAATTATACTTTTGTTGCACAAAAATACCATATCTTAAAGTGTTGTCACTAGCTAAGAATTGGTAAAAAGCATGAACCAGTCCTTAAATCTGCTTAATTTTTTTACAGAAAAGTGAAGATCTTGGAATGACTGGTGTGGTTCGAAGATGCAAATGTGTTGAAATTTATCTTCAAAATTATGAATTACGTGTAGAATGTGCCCGATTTCATCTTTGTCATGTGGGATAAATATGTCGGGTTCGACGATTACGCCTTGGGTAGTGGGTAACTGGAAAATGAACCCATTGCAAGCCGATGCTGGCGCACTTCTTAAGAATTTTAAGCAATTATTAAATGAACAAAATATTGCTGAAGCGGCATGCCATATTGGGGTTGCACCAACAGCTATTGCTCTGACCACGGTGCAAAATGAATTAGCACAAGCTAGCCGTAACATCATGACTGTTGCACAAGACGTTTCTCGCGTTGCAGGTACAGGTGCATATACGGGTGAGCTCAGTGCTGAGCTATTAAAAGATTATGGTGTTGAATTTGTACTGATTGGTCATTCAGAACGCCGTGAAATTTTTGCTGATCAACCGCATATCATTAATGAAAAAGTAAAAAATGCATTAAACGCAGGTTTGACTGTGATTTATTGTGTGGGTGAAAGCTTAGAACAACGTGAAAGCGGTCAAGCAGAACAGGTTGTGTTACAACAAATATGTGATATCGCTGCTGTCGTACAAGCAGAGCAGTGGAAACAAATTGTGGTGGCTTATGAGCCAATTTGGGCCATTGGTACAGGTAAAACAGCGTCACCTGAAGATGCACAAGCGATGCATGCTAAAATTCGTGAAGGTTTAAGCCAAATCACCCCAATGGGACTTCATACTGCGATTCTTTATGGTGGTAGTGTAAAACCTGAAAATGCAGTAGAGTTGGCAGCCTGTCCGGATATCAATGGTGCGCTGGTCGGTGGTGCATCATTAAATGCAGAGTCGTTTTATAAAATTGCTCAAGCATTTGCAAATACAAAATAATTAGGAGTTCAGCATGCATACGTTTGTGCTGGTGGTACATATTATCTTAGCGATTTTAATGATCGTGCTGATTTTAGTTCAGCATGGTAAAGGCGCAGATGCGGGTGCATCTTTTGGTGGCGGCGGTGCTGCAACTGTATTTGGTGCATCGGGTTCGGGTAACTTTATGACCCGTTTGACTGCGATTTTAACGGCTTTGTTCTTCGTTACGAGCTTGACACTTGCTGTGTTTGCAAAGAAACAAACGACAGATGCTTATAGTCTGAATGCGATTTCTTCAGTACCGACTGCGCCAGCAAAATCGGCTGAAACTTCGCCAACTGCACCAAAAAGCGCTGAATAATTTATTTAGCGCTTTCTTTTTTGACGTGTTGCGACTAGAATGCGTCACAGCTGCGGTGGTGGTGGAATTGGTAGACACGCTACCTTGAGGTGGTAGTGCTTTCGGGCGTGGGGGTTCAAGTCCCCCCTTCCGCACCAACTTATAATCCAGAACATAAGTTGGTGTATGCAGCAAAACTCTGTTGATGCGGGATGGAGCAGTCTGGTAGCTCGTCGGGCTCATAACCCGAAGGTCGTTGGTTCAAATCCAGCTCCCGCTACCAATCAATTCTATTTTTAAGATGCAAACTTTTAAATGGACAGCTTTTAAAGCTGAGAGAACTATTTGCATATTGATGCGGGGTGGAGCAGTCTGGTAGCTCGTCGGGCTCATAACCCGAAGGTCGTTGGTTCAAATCCAGCCCCCGCTACCAATCTTATATAGCGCACAATTTATATAAGCAGTTTATCTGAAAGTCATTGTGATGTTGATGCGGGATGGAGCAGTCTGGTAGCTCGTCGGGCTCATAACCCGAAGGTCGTTGGTTCAAATCCAGCTCCCGCTACCAATCCTCTGAGATGCAACTCAGTAGGGCAATTCTTCAGGTTGTTTTAGATTGAAAATGACCAAGAAATTGTATATAATTTTTGCATGTTGATGCGGGATGGAGCAGTCTGGTAGCTCGTCGGGCTCATAACCCGAAGGTCGTTGGTTCAAATCCAGCTCCCGCTACCAAGTTTCTAAAAGAGGCTCACAACTAGGTGGGCCTTTTTGCACAGTGGACTATGGTTTTCTGTGTAATAATGGGGCGATTTACGCCCTTTTTTATTGGCTATCGTGTAGTGTCGACAGTATTTTGGTCAAACCGTCATGTTTCACTACTACTATAGTTTCGTATTGGTCTGTAGTGGTCATTTCGACCATCGAATCGCACAAATTTGACGAGAGTAAATGAAGCTATCAAATAAAACTCAAGCACTTCAGGACTTAATTGCCCCAGCGGTGCAAGCATGTGATGTAGAACTTTGGGGGATTGATTTCCAACCTCAAGGAAAACGTTCACTGTTACGTATTTATATCGACCGTGAAGTTGATGAAAATGCAGAACCTGTCATCAATGAAGATGGCGAAGTTGAGCAAGGCCGTGGTATCGGCGTGCAGGACTGTGTTCGTGTCACTCAGCAAGTGGGTGCGATGTTGGATGTACATGATCCAATTTCAGGCGAATATGCATTAGAAGTGTCATCTCCAGGTTGGGATCGTCAGTTCTTTAAATTGGAACAAATGACGGCATACATTGGTCAGCAAGTCGCTTTGCGTTTGATCAGTGCTGTGGATAATCGTCGTAAATTCCAAGCCAAACTTGTTAACGTAGACCTTGAGAACGAAATGATTCAGGTTGAAGTTGAAAAGCAACAAGTGTTGGATATTGACAGCCACAATATTGATAAAGCAAATCTGGTTTTCCAAGATTAATTTAATAAATAAGAATCTGAACGAATAGGTGACTTATGGCTCGTGAAATTCTTACCGTAGTAGAAACGGTTAGTAACGAAAAAGGTGTAAGTCGTGATGCAATTTTTGAAGCGCTTGAACAAGCTTTAGTTGCAGCGACTAAGAAGAAATTCTACGAGGGAACTCACTCGGAAGAAGCTCGTCTACGTGTAGAAATCGACCGTCGTACTGGTGATTACCGTACTTTCCGTCAATGGGAAGTGGTTGCCGACGAAGATCACGAAATGCCAGCATGCCAAGATGCGATCTCTGATGTAGATCCTGCAAAATGGGCAATTGGTGATATTCGTGAACTTGAAGTTGAATCGATTGATTTCGGTCGAATTGCGGCACAAATTGCGAAACAAGTGATTGTTCAAAAAATTCGTGAAGCAGAGCGTGCACTAATTGCAGATGCTTACGAATCTAAAGTTGGTGAACTCATCTACGGTGAAGTGAAAAAACAAACCAAAGATGGCTTTATCATTGATTTAGGTGACAATGCAGAAGCATATCTTGCGCGTGAAGAAATGATCGCTAAAGAAATTCTACGTCCTAAACAACGTGTGAACGCGATTTTGTTTAACGTAAACCGTGAAGGCCGTGGTGCTCAGTTATTACTTTCTCGTTCTAAACCAGAAATGCTCATTGCATTGATGAAGAAAGAAATTCCTGAAATTGCTGAAGAAATCATTGAGATTAAGGCTGCTGCACGCCAACCTGGCGTTCGTGCTAAAATCGCTGTGAAAACAAACGATCACCGTATTGATCCTGTAGGTGCATGTATTGGTATGCGTGGTACACGTATCCAAGCAGTTCAATCAGAGTTAAATGGTGAGCGTATTGATGTAGTCGTTTGGTCTGATGACGCGGCACAGTACATTGCAAGTGCTCTAGAGCCTGCTGATGTATCAGGTATCGTGATTGATGAAGAAGAACGTACTGCAGATATTATTTTTGCAACGAGTGATCAGTTAGCACGTGCAATTGGCTCTCAAGGTCAAAACGTACGCTTAGCATCTGAATTGACTGGTTACAAGCTCAATATGATGCTTGAAGAAGAATATCACGCACGCCAACAAAACGAAGCGCAACAATATTTAGATATGTTTGTTACACGTCTAGATATTGATGAAGACTTAGCGATGGCGTTAGTTGAAATGGGTTTCACATCATTAGAAGAAATCGCGTATGTTCCTGCGGAAACATTCGATGAGATCGAACTTGATGCTGAAACTGTTGAAATGCTGCAAGGTCGTGCAAAAGAAATTGCATTGGCTGATGCATTGAAGCAACAAGAAAACATCCAAGAGCCAAGCGAAGAGCTTGCTGCAATGGAAGGCGTGACTAAAGAAATCGCATATGCGCTTGCCGCTCGCGGTGTGGTAACTGTAGATGATCTTGCAGATCAAGCCACTGACGATATCTCTGATATCGAAGGTTTAGGTGCTGAAAAAGCAGGTCAACTTATTATGAAAGCGCGCGAATCATGGTTTAACTAGGAGGTAATATATGACGGACAAGTCGATTAAGGAGTTAGCTCTCAACGTGGGTCGTCCAGTTGAGAAGCTACTGGAACAGGTTCGTGATGCGGGTTTACCACAAACTAAACCTGACGATATTATCTCCACTGAACAACAAAATGCCCTCGTTAACCATTTGAAAAAAGTTCATGGTCAGGATGCGGGCAATGCAGGACAAATCACGTTGAAACGTAAAACTACCAGTACTGCTAAAGTGGCGAGTACATCGGGCAAGGCAAAAACGATTAATGTAGAAGTTCGTAAGAAACATACATTTGTTAAACCGGATCCTGAGCAAATTAAAGCTGAAGCATTAGCGAAAGCACAAGCTGACCAACAAGCACGTAAACAGGAACCTAAGGTTGAAGCGAAAGCTGAAGAACCGAAGCAACAACCAGTATCTAAAGCGAAACAAGCTTTAGAAGCAATGCGCGCTGCTGCGAAGCAAGAACATGCGAAGCAAGAAACACCGAAAGCTGCGGTTGTTGTAAAACGTAAGTCAAACAACAAGCCAATTACAAAACCTGTTGAAACTCTAGAACAGAAAAAAGCACGTGAAGCTCAAGCAGCACAATTGAAAGCTGTAGAAGAAGCGGCGCGTCGTAAAGCCGCTGAAGAAGCGCAACAACGTACGCTTGAGCAAATGCGTCAAATGGCGTCTAAGTATTCTAACGAAGACACTACTGCGACCATTCGTGTTGTAGATGATTCTCCGCTTGCTGCCGGCCTTGTAGGTCAGGCATATGAAGATTCATTTGCGAAAGAAGACCGTGAAATTAAACGTGGTACCAATACCAACAATTCACGTTCACCTAAAAAAGGTGGTCGTCGTGGCGAAGAGCAATCTTTCCGTGATAACTCACATAAACGTGGTTTAAAAACAAGTCAAGCGAACAAGCATGGCTTTGAAAAACCAGTTAAAAAACAAGTTTATGATGTTGAAATTGGTGAAACAATTGTTGTTGCTGACTTGGCTGCGAAAATGGCGGTTAAAGTTCGCGAAGTTATCAAATCACTCATGAAAATGGGCGAATTGGTTACTCAAAACCAAGCGATTGATCAAGAAATTGCAGCACTTGTTGTTGAAGAAATGGGTCATAACCCAGTATTGGTTTCTGATACTCAAGCAGAAGACAACTTACTTGAAGCAGCTGAAGAAGCGCGTGGTGTCCAAACCACTCGTCCGCCAGTTGTGACAATTATGGGTCACGTTGACCATGGTAAAACATCACTTCTTGACCGTATTCGTCGCTCTAAAGTGGCTGCAGGTGAAGCAGGTGGTATCACACAGCATATTGGTGCTTACCATGTGAAAACTGAAAAAGGTATTATTACTTTCTTAGATACACCGGGACACGCAGCATTTACTGCAATGCGTTCACGTGGTGCGAAATCTACAGATATCGTAGTGTTGGTTGTTGCAGCAGATGATGGTGTTATGCCACAAACTGCGGAAGCGATTGACCATGCACGTGCAGCAGGTACGCCAATTATTGTTGCTATCAACAAAATGGATAAAGAGTCTGCTGATCCAGATCGCGTATTGAATGAGTTGACGACGAAAGAAATCGTACCTGAGCAATGGGGCGGTGACGTTCCAGTGGCAATGGTTTCTGCGCACAGCGGTGCAGGTATCGACGAGCTTCTAGACTTGATCTCAATTCAAGCCGAACTTCTTGAGCTTAAAGCATCTGAAGAGGGTGCGGCACAAGGTGTTGTAATTGAAGCACGTGTAGACAAAGGTCGTGGTGCGGTAACGTCGATTCTTGTTCAAAACGGTACATTGAAAGTGGGTGACCTTGTTCTTGCAGGTTCATCATATGGTCGTGTACGTGCGATGACAGATGAAAATGGTCAACGTATTAAATCTGCTGGTCCTTCGATTCCTGTGGAAATCTTGGGTCTACCAGAAGCGCCAATGGCAGGTGATGAAGTTCTTGTTGTAAATGACGAGAAAAAAGCACGTGAAGTTGCTGATGCGCGTATGGATCGTGAACGTCAAAAACGTCTTGAACGTCAATCTGCGATGCGTCTTGAAAATATCATGGCGTCTATGGGCAAGAAAGATGTGCCTATTGTCAACGTGGTATTGAAAACAGACGTACGTGGTACTTTGGAAGCATTACACGTTGCACTTGCTGAACTTGCAACTGATGAAGTGAAAGTACGTATTATTGGTTCAGGTGTTGGTGCGATCACTGAGTCTGACGTAACACTTGCTGAATCATCAGAAGCGGTTCTTCTCGGCTTTAACGTACGTGCTGATAATACTGCACGTCAAAAAGCTGATGCTGATGGTATCGACATTCGTTACTACTCAATCATCTATCAATTAATTGATGATGTGAAAGATGCGATGAGCGGTAAATTGGCGCCTGAACACCGTGAAACAATTCTGGGTGTTGCTGAAGTACGTGAAGTGTTCCACTCAAGTAAATTCGGTGCTGCTGCAGGTTGTATGGTACTTGAAGGTACATTACACCGTAATAAACCGATTCGCGTATTACGTGATGACGTGGTGGTATTCCAAGGTGAGCTTGAATCTCTTCGTCGCTACAAAGATGTGGTTGAAGAAGTTCGTGCCGGTATGGAATGTGGTCTTGCGGTGAAAGGCTATAAAGACATCAAAGCACAAGATAAGATTGAAGTGTACGATGTTCAATTAATTAAACGGAGTCTTTAATGGCGGGTAGTCAACGTCTGAAGCGTATGGCGGATACAGTACAACGTGAGTTGTCAGAACTGATCCGTCAGGAGCTGAAAGATCCACGCTTAGGTGGTCTCGTGACCATCTCTGCCGTGAAGGTGAGCCCAGACTTAGGATATGCCGAAGTTTATGTGACTGTAATGGGTCGTGAGCTAGGCGATGAGCAAAGTGAAGCCGCAAATAAAGAGACTTTAGATGTCTTGAATAAAGCATCTGGTTTCTTGCGTCATGAACTAAGCCATCGTATCAAAACACGTATTACGCCACGTTTGCGTTTCCATTACGACAAAACAAATGCTTATGGCAACTATATGTTTGGTCTAATTGCGGAAGCGGTCAAGGACTTACCTCCTACTGACGAAGCAAAAAAAGATGATGAATAATTCAGTTCGCTGAATGAAAAAAGCCACCTTCGGGTGGCTTTTTTATGTTTGAATGGTCATTCTTTAAAAATCCCCAATAACACACAGAATTATAACTAGATGATAAAACTAAGCTTGAAAATGACATTGGATAGTCCAGTCTATACACACAATATAATAAAAAAAATCATGCTATTGAGCAGCATATTACTCATCACTATGCCAAGTTGGGCATGTTTAAATACCTATGTAGAAGATTTTTATACATCTGATTCAGAAAAAGAAAATCAACACGAAGAAGATCATGATGAAAAATTGAATAACTTTGTCTCAAGGCATCCTAGCCCAATAGACTATCAGGCAGAAAATGATTATGCCGTACATCAGATCTACGCAGGCCGTTACGATTTAGCCATTAAGGTTTTGCGTGCAATTGAAAAAGAGCATCCAGGTTTACCAAAGACTGCAGTGAATTTAGGTACTGCATATGAGTTGATTGGCAATATTCCACAGGCCAAAAAATGGATTGCTGAAGGCATGAAGCGTGATCCATCGATACATCTTGGCAGTGAATGGATTCATCTGAATATTTTAACAGCCAAAGAAAAACGTGCGACAGCAAAATATTTTCATGAATATCCATTGTTGAATGTACATTATGGAATAGGTTATGTACCTGATGCGCACTGGAAGAATCAACGAAAACTCACAACAGCGGAATACGATGCCATACGAGAGCAGGCCAGTTTACAGATTAATGAGCGGAAAAATTTTGTTTCAAGACAGGATGCCGTGATGGCACAGCTGTTTTATGAATTGGCGAATCTTGAGATGAGTCAATATCAGCCTAATTGGTCTGATCATTTTCAAAGTCGTTATGAAACAAATATACTGATTGATTTAGCAGAAAAATATGGATTAAAGACGACGCCATATAACCAAAAGCGTTTGCAATATATGGCTCAAAGCAGCGTATTTGAAAAAATGTGGATGCGAATCAAAGATTTTTTTAGCTCGAAGGCATAATCAAAACTAGATCTGGATTTAATCCAGATCTTCCGGTTTTGAATGGATTTTAGAGTGAAAGGCACGGCGCCGAGTTCGTTGCCAAGGAAGAGGGCGATTGAGCGCTTCTGGTGCATCACCACTCATCGAGCGCAGTCGTAAATGTAATGCCGCTTGTGCCATGAGGTTTGCAGAAACCGGTGCGGTGATAAAGGCAAAGAGCGTGATTAGGATTTCTGCAAAACCAAAACGACCTTGAAATGCTGCATAAATAATTGCAGCAATTAGAAAACTTCCTAAGCCTAAGGTGCTCGATTTGGTCGGTGCGTGCAGACGCATAAATAAGTCGGGTAGGCGAACCATGCCAATACCGCCGACCAACATGAAAAAAGCGCCAATAACCAAAAAAATCGAGACCAAAATTTCTATGACTAATTGCATATTAATGTACTCCTAGTCGATGACGTGGCCAGTGGTGAAATATCGTGCTAAAGCGGCTGTAGACACAAACCCCAGCATGGCAACCAATAAAGCCCCTTCAAACATCGATGTACTTGCCCAATAAATACCTAAAATGACAATTAAACAGGTAGCATTTAAAAATAAGGTATCTAAAGCAAGTAGCCGGTCTACGATTGAGGGTCCCATCACCAAGCGAATGAGACACAGTAACATCGAGATCGTCACAGCAACTAAACAGATGCCAAGCGCATACGGTAAAATTGTCATGCGGATTCTCCTGTATCAGCGCCAAAAATGAGGATGAGAGGGCGTTCATAGCGCTCTTTAATGGTTTGAATTTCCGCTTCAGGGTCATCCGTGCTCAGCGCATGGACCAAAATATCACCACGGTCTTGGTCAATCCCAGCAGACACCGTACCGGGTGTGGTGGTGATGATCATCGCAAGTAAAGAATTGACTTCCTCATGCTGTGTATCGAGAGGAACACGGAACCATTTCGGATGAAGTTTATGTGTTGGCCCAAGGACTAATTTTGCAACATGGATATTACTGACAATAATATCCCACAGCACCACAAAGAATAATTTACATGCCGCCAGCCAGTTGATATTCGGCGTTCGGTCAATAAAAGGGCGAACCAATCGCGGAATAACAATGGCTAAAACCAAGGCCATACAGAGTGTGGCCGCATCTAGACTGTGCGCCAACATAACCCAGCTCAGACCAACCATGACTGATACCAATGGATGCGGAAACCAGCGATTTAATACAGATGTTTTCGCCATGTTAAGGTGCCTCCATCGGTTTTAGTTGGGTCTCTTCAGGTAGTTTTTCTTCTTGTTGCTGTCCCTGAATTTGGCGTTGCTTGTACTCAGAAATATGCTTGCCATGTAGAGTTTCAGGTGCGATCAATGCAGGAATGAGGTGTGCATTTGGATCGGCTGATTCACCACCATATTTGGTTTCAGGTAAATTTTCAGGATCATAAGGTTGAACACTGATGATTTGGCCTTTTTCATCCTTTTTCAGTAGCAACGATTCATATAATGGATTGTCTTGAATTTGCTGTGCAGTTTTGTAGGTATAGTCATAGATCGGCGCAGCAAAAACCATATATCCCACAAGCGCTGTTAACAGCAGATAAATGGTTTTGTCATTACGAAGCGGTGCCTTATTCGGCAAAGCCTGATAACGCTGATATTCTTCAGTATCAATATCATCTTCTGGGCGAGATGAACGCCAGAAAAGCACAAAACCAACTCGGGTGAATGCGATAATACTGAGTAAACTCACCAACAATACGATCAAAATAATCATGATTTGGTAAGGTGAGTTTGCCGTTGCTTGTAAGAGAAATACTTTACCTAAAAAGCCGCTAAAGGGCGGTAGACCAGCCATCATCAACGCAATGATGAAATAGCAGACAGCAACGGTATTATGCTGTTTCATATGGGGCGCAATTTTAAAATGATCTTTAAATTCGCCACGTTGTGAGGTAATCCAACCCGAGAGAATATAAAAAGCTGCACCAATGATGGTACTGTGAATCAGGTAGTAAAGCCCCGCAGCCCATGCATCCGTATTAAAGAGTGAAATCGCAACCAATATTGTCCCGATAGAAGACAAAATCATAAAACCGACAAAACGACGTAAACGATCGGTTCCGATAGCACCATAAGCACCATAGAGCGAGGTTACTAAGCCAATCGGTAACAGCCACTGTTGTAAGATTTCACGGCTAATCCCATCGTCAAACACAGTACCATTGACACGGAGAATGGCATAGATGCCGACCTTAGTCATGATGGTGAATAAGGCTGCGACAGGCGTGGTTGCCACAGCATAGGTCTTTGGTAACCAGAACCCTACAGGCAGCATTGCAGCTTTGATGCCAAAGACGGTAAACAGTAACAATGCACCAGCCACTGCGATACGATGTTGATCCGCTTCAAGCAAAGGCATAAGTCGTGCAACATCAGCCATATTTAAGCTACCTACACTGCCGTAAATCATCCCGAGTCCAATCAGGAAAAGGGCAGAGGCAAATAGGTTAATGGTGACGTAATGAATACCCAATTGAAAACGTGCTTTGCCTTGGCCGTGTAAGAGCAAAACATACGATGCCATCAGCAGGATTTCAAAGAAGACAAATAGGTTAAATAAATCGCCTGTTAGGAACGCACCACACAAACCCATCAGTAAGAAATGGCACATGGCATGGAAATAACGACCACGCTCATCCCATTCTTTGCTGGCAAACCACATCACTGGCACAGCAAGACCATAAGTCAGCACCAACATGAATGCTGAGAGTCGATCTAGAACTAAGACGATACCAAACGGTGCGGCCCATTCACTCAAGTTATAAACCAAAACTTGACCAGAGCTGGCAATCATCAAATAACTGATGGATGTGATCAGTCCGAGGATACCAGAGACATAACTGATTCCGCGACGCCAAGGTTGTCGCCAGTCATGCGCCAACGAGCCAGAACCGGGGTTGCCCAGCAGGACTAAAATAAATGCAGTAATTGCAGGAATTAAAATACTGAAAATCGGGCTATGCGTAGTCCAAAATTGGATGAAGTCATGCATTATGGCTCATCCTCCCGCGGGTCAATTTGCGGTATTTCTTCTTTGGAGTCCACATGATCTGTTCCAGTTTCATAGCGGCTACGCAGAGCCAATTGTACGATAAAGGCAGTGGTCGCAAAGCCAATCACAATGGCTGTCAGGACCAAGGCTTGTGGTAAAGGATCGGTCGCTTTGGTGGTTTCAGTTAACACGGCAGGTGCGTTGACATGAATACGCCCCATGACAAATAAAAATAAGTTCACGGCATAGCCAATCATGGCTAAACCCAGTACGACAGGAAAGGTACGTGCCCGCAAAATCAGGTAGACCCCTGTTGCAGTCAGTAAGCCAATGGCTGAAGCGAGTAAAAATTCTAAACTAATCATCTTATTCGCCTCTTGGAACTGGACCAGACATACTCGAGTGACGCGAGTCGCCTAAGACGGAAATCATTAACATCGTCGCGCCCACAACGGTGATGTAGACACCTGTGTCGAAGAGGGCAGCGGAGGCAAGGTGCATTTCACCTAAAATGGGTGGCGATACATAGATATGAGCACTGGTCAGGAATGGACGCCCCCATAGCCAAGCCGCGATACCTGTCAGCCCCGCAATGGTTAAACCAATACCAATCCAAACTTCATATAAGCGACCTGATTTTGCACCAATCAGTTGTTCAGCACGGTCTTGGCCGAGCGCAATATATTGAATCACTAAGGCTAAAGAGGTAATTAAGCCTGCAATAAAGCCACCGCCTGGTAAATTATGACCCCGTAGGAAAATATATAAGCTGATGACGAGTGCTAAAGGCAAAATCCATGATGATGTAATACGGAACATCAGTGGTGACGGATTAAAACGATAGGTCAGACCTTGCGTAATGGTGGTACCATGAGCACGCATACCATCCATCATGCACAGCGTACCAATTGCGGCAATTCCCAGTACGGTAATTTCACCAAAGGTATCGAAGCCACGGAAGTCGACCAAGATCACGTTGACCACATTGGTACCACCACCAAGTGGGATGGATTGCTGCATAAAGAACCATGAGATGGAATTATGATCGCGGGTCATGATCAGCCATGAAATCCATGCGATCCCTAAACCTGCAATAATCGCAATTATTGCATCTCGCCAACGACGTGACACGCTCGACTCATAAGGTGTGAGCTGTGGTAATAATGATAAGCTCATGAGTAAGAGCACGGTGGTCACCACGTCAACAGTAATCTGCGTGAGCGCCAAATCTGGAGCGGAGAAACAGATAAACACCATGGTCACAACTAGACCGACTGCACCACTGATGAGGACGGCTTTAATCCGTTCATGGTGGAACCAAAGCATCATCCAACATGCAGAGAATAATAATAGCCATAGAACGATTGCGATGATTGGTGCATGTATCAGTTCACGGCTGCCTGTGCCGATACCTTGCAGCCAAAATGGAACAATGACGATGGCTACACTAAAGATTAAAATCCACAATAAATAGCTTTGTAATTTGCCATTTTCAGTAAAGCGACGGAACTTTCTTGAGCTGAGTAAAAGATGCTTTAAAAATAAGTCGAACAGGATTTTGCCTTGCAAACGGCCCAAAAGAGGATCCAAATCGATACGGCGTAATTTGCCGCCCTTTGCCAATGCGAAATAGAAAACTAAACCACCTAAAAGTGCAATCACACTCATCAAAAGGGGTGCATTTAAACCATGCCAAATCGCTAAATGTGTACCTTCAAACGCAGTATTTTGAATACTCGCACGCGCGGTACTATTGACAATATGCTCAACCAATAACGCAGGGAAGAGTCCAACTAAAATACATAAAGCAGCCAGTAAGGTTGCTGGTGCGCGCATGCCAAACGGTGGTTCATGCGCTTCTTTATTGGGAACATCTTTCCCTAGTGGACCATCAAAAAATACCCCATGAACCAAACGTACCGAATACGCGACAGCAAAGATACCGGCAAAGGTGGCAATGATGGCTGACACGATCATCACTGGCCCAGTCAGGTTGGCCAAAAGTTCAGTAAAGAACATCTCTTTAGAAAGGAAACCATTGGTTAATGGTACACCTGCCATAGAGGCCGCAGTGATCATGGTCAGCGTTGCTGTAAACGGAAGTAATTGCCATAAACCAGAGAGTTTTCGTAAATCACGTGTACCTGATTCGTGGTCAATAATCCCCGCGATCATAAATAGGGCTGCTTTGAAGGTTGCATGGTTAATGATATGGAAAATAGCAGCGGCAACTGCGAGGGGAGAACCGATCCCGAGTAAACAAACGATCAGACCTAAATGGCTGATGGTGGAATAGGCCAACAGCCCTTTTAAATCTTCTTTGAAAATGGCAAAGAAGGCCGCCATACATAAGGTAAACAAACCAATAAAGGTGACCAAGTTGTGATACAACGCCGCGCCTGCAAAGATTGGCAATAAGCGTGCAAGCAAGAAAATTCCGGCTTTCACCATCGTGGCAGAGTGTAGATAAGCCGAGACGGGGGTCGGTGCCGCCATGGCATTTGGCAACCAAAAATGGAAAGGGAACTGTGCACTTTTGGTAAAGGCCCCCATTAAAATCAATAAGAGTGTGGGCACAAAAAGCGAATGCTGCTGAATTTGGCTGCCCATCGTCAGGATTTGATCAATCTGATAGGTGCCCGTGATTTGCGCCAACAGGACAAAACCACCCAACATACATAGACCACCCATGCCTGTAATGGTCAAAGCCATTCGAGAGCCACGTTGAGCAGCGTCGTAGTTGCTCCAGTAACCGACCAACAGGAAGGATGAAATACTGGTGAGTTCCCAGAAAATGAGTAATAAAATTAAATTATTAGACAATGAAATGCCGAGCATGGCAGCCATGAACAGCATCAATAAAACATACAGTTTACTGAGCGAGTTCTTTGGACTTAAATAATAGTAGGCATAGATATAAATTAAGGTGCCGATCCCGGTAATGAGCAGGGAAAACAACAAGCCCAGTGCATCGAGACGGAAACTGAAATCAATGCCAACTTGAGTGAGCCACGGCCAAGTTTGAATGATGGTTTTGCCATTAAAGACATCTGGGGCCTGACTCAATAATAAAACTAAACTGCTGAGGCTGACGCCAATCGCCCCTAAAGCTGTTACCCCGCGAGAGAATTGCTTCAACCACGAGACAAGTGTTGTGCCTAGTATTAACGGTAACAATATAATAATCGGTAGCACACTCGTATCCATTGTCATGATTAGGCGGTGAAACCTAGGTGTATTTCATCTTTCAAGGATTACAGGACAGCAAAGAGCAGTCCAAAAATTCAATCTTGAAAGCCATGTGTGTCAAAAAAAATTAAAAACAAGCTGTGTTGCGCAACTCGTGAAGCGATAGCAATTTCCGATGTTACTATGAAAATTGCAAATAAAACCGATCATATTACATGCGTAAAACAACATCAATCTTTTTTATGACCCACTTACACATTATACGCCTGACGAAACTGACTCGACATCTATTGCGGCCTTGTTGCTGAATATTTAAACATCGAGGCTATGGATTACGCCCAGCCAATCAGCCTCGGTATTTTTAACTCAGCGGTTGGATCGTAACGTCCTGATCACCCCGCTGTGATAAAGCCCTAACCAATTGGTGTTGCTGTTGCTCGGTCAGTTGCGTCTGGATTAATTGCAACATGTGCTGGATGGTGTCTGGGCTGTTCAGTGGCTCATTTAATTCAGTCTCTTCAGTTTTGGCTGGAAGCGATGGCTTTGATCCGAGTTGCAACTGCTGATAAATCTGATCATAGGTTTCTTGTAATTTTTCAGGCTGAATCTCACTGAGCTTTTTATTCTGTAGTTGTAAGCACTGAAAACGAGAAGCATGTTCCAATAGTTCAGGACGGTTTCCGCTGGCAATAATTTGGAGTCGTGGAAATGCTTGATTTAAACGGGTCAAAATCACTTGGGTCATGTTTTGATCGAGTTGGTGATCTATGGCGTCGATCAATAAAATACCGTCACCTTCTTGGCACGGATACAAGCTGTGAGGATTGAGTAGACAAAGGCGACGCACAATATCACCAATTAAGGCCACAAGGTTGCGCACACTATTCGACAACTGTTGAAACAACATGTCTTTGCCTTGGTAGCAGACCATTAATTGTAATTTAGGATGATATTGCAGATAAATATTGCTCACATCGGGCAATACGGTCTCTAAAGCTTGTTTTAATGATCTGAGTGACGGCGCGTGTAGATCGGCCTGAGCTTGTGCTAGTTTTTGCCCAAAAATTGGCGTGTCTGATGCGTTGGATGTATCGGCTTGGGTTTTAGGATGTAATAAATTTTGAATTAATTCGGCACTTTGTGCATTTTCAATGTCGGATATTTCTCGGAACCACTCAAAAAAACGAATAAACGTGGTAAAGGGAATGGCCGAGATTTCATAGGCATGTGAAGGCTGAAAAATAGCAGGATTATTTTTATTAAGAATATTCACATCGTTGACGAAACGTTCAGCAGGGTAATAGGCAATGAGTGGCAACCCTTGTAACGGATCAGCTTTGAGGGCTTTTTGATACAGCGCAACCATCGATTCTAATTGCTGTGTTTCGGCCTTACTGAGGCCGACGCCTTGACTGTTTAAGGTTTTATACAATTGCCATGAACAGCGCTGAGGGTCTTGGTCTTGCTGATCACTTGAAAGCTGAAATGCACCAATGTCTTCGGGAAAACTGACTTGAATATCAAGTTTCGATTGCAAGCGATTTAACATGATGTCTTGATCGAGCATTACCACGCCTGCGGTGCGTAAATCTTTATAGCGTGCAGCGAACCAAGTGAGGGCCTGGTAACTAAAGCGCAGTAGGGATGTTTTTCCGGAGCTTTGATCACCCAAAATTAAGGTAATCGGCAGATCGTGATAATTAAAATTGAGGGTGATATCAGTAAAATGAAGGGTGTGCTTGAGTTGAATCGATTGTAATTTCATGGTGCACCTTTTACTGATTTATTGTTTATTCACCTTTTTCATCATACTAGCTGACCGCTTGTGCCAAAGATTTGGGCATTTGACGTTTTAAGTGTTGCATCAAGTCATAAATATGATGGATATTTAAACTTACTTTAGCACGTGTGCAAGCCACGTAAAGTAACCGTAACTCTTCGTCACTAATTTTATAATCTTTATCGTTGAGCTTAAATTGGTAGTCATCTTCAATATGTACCCGATCCCATTCTAAACCTTTGGCTTTATGGGCAGTCGAGATGATGTAGTCGGCTTGATCAATCGGGGTGATTTTCGCCAGCGCCTTTTTCAGTGGGTCAGTACCGTGGTCATCGACCAACTTCACTAGCGGTTTAATATCGCTGCCGTCATTGGTTTCACAATATTCATGCACATCATGCCATGAGTTAAACCATGCAAGCTCTGGGACATCGACTACGCGTTTGCCTTGCTTGAGCATGGCTGCAGCATCGACAAAACGATTGAGTCGCGCATGATCTGCTTGCAGGCTAACTTTTTCGCCCTTAACCAAACCCGCTAATAAGAGTTCCATCGCACGTGCATTGGTACGACATAAAATGGCATCGCGCATCTTGGTATGTGGTTTATTGACCACTTTAGAGTTGAGCTGCGGATTACCCAATAACGGCACGGTTTCGTTCAATGCGCCCAGTAGAGCATTGGCGTTCAAGGCAATTTCTTCACCAAAACGGAAAGACGTGGTTAAGCGGGATTCAGGTAAAGGGAGTTGCTGCATGGCATTGACTGCGCCACGCCATGCATAAATTTGTTGATGCGCATCGCCAACATAGATGACTTGAGTATTCCGCTGTTTCAGTAAAATCCCTAGCATTAGCGGGTCAGCATCTTGAGCTTCATCGAACAGCACATAATCCGCAGGAATATTCGGTTCAGACAAAGCCCAAAGTTTTAAATAAATATCGTGTCCAATCCCTGCTGCATGGTTCGGATCAATCGACTCTAACCAACGACGTTCAATGGCAGGATACAAATGCTTTTGTAAGCTTTCGATATCGTCAGGATGCAGCCAACTCGGTGCTTGTAGATGTCGTGGGGCAGGGTACTGTGAACTGGTTGAACAGAAATAACTGACAGCGTTTGCTACCAGACTCGCCAAACGTGATGGCATGAGCACATATTTTTCATAACGACCACCCATCATACGACGTAGGGTGATCGGTTCTAGTCGATATTCTTTGGCAATAAAACTGGGGCTTAAACGCGGTAGACGCAGTTTATCAGTCACTCCACGTGGAACACTGCGATAGGCCAATGAGTGGAAGGTGCGACAGTCGACATTTTGATGAAAACGATTCTGTGCTTCGGTGGCAATGGCTTTGTTAAAGGCCAAGTACATGCCACGCCGCTGAGGCATGGCATCACTGATCATTTGGAGTGTAGTGGTTTTACCTGTGCCAGCATAGGCAATCACTTTAAATGATTTTCCAAGACGTGCGTTATCTATGGCAGTGGCCTGCTCATAGGTCGCGGTCGGTTTTTTAAGCTCTGGCACGGTTGCGTCTTAGTGCTGACGGTTGGCTTTTTCAACCAAACCGGAAAGGCCTTGACGACGAGCGAGTTCGTTAAGTACCAATTGAGGATCAATATCGAAATAACCCAACATCACAATGGTATGGAACCAAAGGTCTGCCACTTCGTAAATTAAATCGTTTTTGTTGTCTTCATTGGCTTCGATTTTAAAATCTTTAGCGGCAATGATGGTTTCAACACTTTCTTCACCGATTTTTTCTAAAATTTTATTCAGGCCTTTATGGTAAAGCTTCGCCACATAAGAGGACTCAGGATCGGCTTGTTTGCGTTCAGCCATCATTTTACCTAAGTAGTCGAGTACTTCGACTTGCTCAGATTGTGCATTGGATGCATTCATCGCAAGGGTATGCGGATTTGCTGATTTTTCGCCATAAATTGCAGCCGGATCTTTCAATTGCGCATCGACAATTTCCCAGCCATTGGCAGTAAGTTTGCGATAGAAACACGACTCACGGCCGGTATGGCAGGCAATGCCGCCATGTTGTTCAATTTGTAGCACAATCACGTCAGCATCACAGTCCAAACGGATTTCATGCACGGTTTGGAAATGGCCAGATTCTTCACCTTTATGCCATAACTTATTGCGTGAACGTGAAAAGTACACCGCTTGATTCTTTTCTGCAGTTTGCGCCAACGCTTCACGGTTCATCCATGCCACCATCAATACGCGTCCGCTTTGATGATGCTGTGCAATAGCAGGCACTAAGCCTTGTTCGTTAAATTTTACTTCATCGAGCCATTGCAGGTTGTTCATGAGGATTTCACCAATTCAAAAATCAAAAAATAAATGCCGCAGCATTTGAGCAGCATCATAGTGTAAGCCATCAAGAGAATGATGGGGAGTTAATTCTTAATCAAATTTTAAATTGCGCAGTTCAGCAGCAGAATCATCTGCAGGCTTGCGGGCAATGTCGGCATAATTCATTTGCCCAAATGCACCTGTTTTTAAGCCAGAAATCGTGATGGCCATTTCTTTGCGGAAAAACGGCAGCTGATACATGGCACGAAATGAAATATCACGCAGCGGCGCTGTCCAGAGATGATGTGATTGATAAAACGGAGTCAGCAGGCGGCTAAAAAATTGGTAAAACCGTACGGACGGCAACCGCAGTTGATGATACTGCTGCCAGAGGTTTTGCAGTGAGGAGTCCTGTTGATATTGGAGCAGGGCCTGACTGATGGCCCATGCGTCGAGCAGCGCCATATTGGCACCTTGTCCAAGCTGTGGGCTCATGGCATGAGCCGCATCTCCTAAGATGCCGATACGACCTTCACCAAGTTTGCTCAGCACCACATCACGATAGTTGGCAGACAGCCATTGCTGCGGATCATCTGGATGTGGAATCACATGCGCTAACCATTCTGCAACACTCGGCCAGCGTTTCGAAACTTCAAGCAACCATTGCTGCTGTGCGCTCTTGGTTTTTAAGAATCCTTCTAAATCTGCTGTAGGTAGACTCCAGAAAATGCTCGAAAGGCGCTGTTCAGGCTGCGTTGGAATTGCTCCCGTAGGCATCACACCCATCATGATGTTAGAGCGGTCATAGAACTGATGCAAGATCTGTGGATTCAGCACTTCGCATTCAGGCACGATGATCCACTTTGCACCCCAAGGATAGGCTTGGTTGAGCTTTTCCCATGCTTTAGGGCGTAAATGGCTGCGTGCGCCATTGGCGATCAGCACGAGATCAAATTGACGTTGAAAGGATTGATCTGCGGATTGTCCAATCACGTTTATACCGTCACTGGACTCTTGAAGTTCATGCACTTCATGCGCCATGCACCACTCAACGTGTTGAGGATACTCACGGACTTTGGATGCGAGGACATGACAGAGTGTGGCACGGTGAATGCCGAGTCCATATGAACGTTCATCGGCTTGTCGATAATGACTGTTTATCAGCAAGTCGCCGCCAGCCAGTTGACCTTCAAGACCGGTTACCACAGCGCCAAGGCTTAAGGCTTGTTCCAAAATGCCTAAATGTTCGAAAACCGCCAGCCCGGCGGGTTGTAATAATAATCCTGCGCCCACAGGTTCAAGTTGTGAGACATTTTCATATAAGCAGATTTGATGGCCTTGATTAGCAAGCATTGCTGCAGCAGCCAATCCTGCAGTACCTGCACCGATGATGGCAATATTTTGAGTTTTCATTGTTATAAAAGTTGATTTTATCTCAGCCCAATGTAGCAAAGTTGCCGCATAAAACCCAATAAAAAAAGCCCTTAAAAGGGCTTTTTAAAGGGTGAGTCAGGTCTTACCAGTGTTCACCAGGGAATAGGCGAGCATATGCTTTTTGTACCCAATTGAGTTTTTCTTGCTTACCAATAGACGCTGAAGAGCTTGGGAATAGGTTATAACCAATCGACATGAGTTTGTTATTAATGTCAGGAGCAATGGAGTAGGTGATCGAAGCCAAACGGCCCAAATTGGTCGCCACTTTCTTCGGACGTTTCACGATGGCATAGGCAATCAGGTCAGTTGCTTGTTCTGGAGAAAGCGTTGGTACGTATTTATAAATTTTGGTTGGGGCGATCATTGGCGTGCGCACCAATGGCATGTAGACCGACGTGATGGCAATATTATGCGAGTGAACTTCAGCACTTAGGCAACGGCTGAAAGCATCTAATGCGGCTTTAGATGCAACATACGCAGAGAAGCGCGTTGCATTGGCCAATACACCAATCGAACTGATGTTGATGATATGACCTTCACGGCGAATCATCATTTTCGGCAGTAAATTCATCACCAAACGTACCGCGCCAAAATAGTTCAACTGCATAGTACGTTCAAAATCATGGAAACGATCGGTTGATTCATGCACGGCACGACGAATAGAACGGCCAGCGTTATTAATTAAGATATCGATATGATCGACGGAAGCGAGGATTTGTTGTGCCACAGCATCAATGGAGTCCATATCATTGAGGTCACATGGGAAAACATCGGCTTTACCGCCAGTGGCTTCAATTTCAGCTTTTACGGCATCGAGGGTTTCTTTGGTACGTGCAACCAGTAGAACATGTGCGCCTGCGTTGGCAAGGCGATGCGCTGTGGTTAAACCGATACCACTTGATGCACCAGTGATTAAAATGGTCTTACCGTTGACACGGTCAACGAAACGTTTCTCAAGTCTTGAATTCACGATGAAGTTCCCTGTTAAATCAGTTTTATTGTATTCATTTATCGGCCCGACAACGCTATGTGCAGGGCTGTTTTAAGTCAGCGGTATGATAGCGTTTTATTCAAAAAAAGCCATATGATAAGTAATTGATAATAAAATAATATTTAGAGTTTTTACTCTAAATTAAAATCCCTATTTACTCAATTTTTAACACATAAATATGTGAAAGAGAAGTGCTTTTATCAACATCGTTGCAACCTAAAAAAGTCGATTTTCAAGATAAATAAAATTGTAAATAAATATAGAAGCAGGGCCACAGATGCCCAAAATTGGAAGGCGGATTATGTGGGGAAGGTTATTTAAATGAAATGGAAATAAAAATAGGCCTTAAAAATAAGACCTGTGGATTGTGCAATTATGGTTTAAACAGCAGCTAAGGCTTGCTCTAAGTCGGCAATCAAGTCATCTGCATGCTCGATCCCAATCGATAAACGAACCATATCAATGCTGACACCGGCTGCTTTGAGTTCATCTTCATTGAGCTGACGATGTGTCGTTGTCGCAGGATGGCAAGCTAAACTTTTGGCATCACCAATATTCACAAGGCGAGTAAACAACTGCAAGGCATCGATGAAACGTGTGCCACCTGCAAGGCCGTCTTGAACCCCAAAGGAAAGAATCGCAGATGGTTTGCCTTTGACATATTTTTGCGCCAAAGCATGCTGTGGATGGTCTTTTAAGCCAGCGTAGTTGACCCATTTTACTTTTGGGTGTGCTTGTAGGTATTCAGCCACTTTTTGCGCATTTTCAGTATGACGCTCCATGCGCAGGCTTAAGGTTTCCAAACCTTGTAAGATTAAGAATACATTATGCGGGCTGATCGCAGCGCCTGTATTACGCAGTGGGACCACGCGCGCACGGGCAATGTAGGCTGCGTCACCTAAAGCTTCGACATAATTGACCCCGTGGTAGCTTGGATCAGGGGTGTTGAGTGATTTAAAGCGTTCAGGGTATTTGCCCCAAGGAAATTTGCCGCTATCGACGATGATGCCACCGATCGAATTACCATGACCGCCAATATATTTTGTGAGTGAGTGCACCACGATGTCGGCACCAAATTCAAATGATTTTTGCAGAACAGGTGTGGCAACAGTATTGTCTACGACTACAGGTATGCCAAATTCATGCGCAATTTTCGAAATTGCTTCGAGGTCAATAATATTGCCCAATGGGTTACCAATAGATTCGACAAAGACCAACTTGGTTTTGTCATCGATGAGGCTGCGCAGCGCTTCAGGATTTTGATAATCGAAGAAGCGAACTTCAATGCCTTGTTTCGGCAGGGTGTGGGCAAACAGGTTATATGTGCCGCCGTACAGGGTCGAAACTGAAGCGATATTGTCGCCTGCTTCAGCAATGGTTTGAATCGCATATGTAATGGCCGCCATACCAGAGGCTAAGGACAAAGCGCCAATACCGCCTTCGAGCGCTGCAACACGCTGTTCAAGTACCGCCGTGGTTGGATTCATAATGCGGGTATAAATATTACCCTGAACTTTTAAGTCAAATAAATCAGCACCATGCTGTGTGTTATCAAAGGAATATGAGGTGGTTTGATAAATCGGCACCGCAACCGCTTTGGTGGTTGGCTCCGGGGTATACCCCGCGTGAATTGCTAAAGTTTCGTCTTTATATGTCATGATTACATCATCTAAGTGAGCTAATTTTTTAAACAGTCTATCACTTATATATATGAATAAAAGTGCTTTATTTATAAAATGAATATCATAATTATTCATATTATTGAAAAATTTTCAGCTAAAGATGAGCGAAATTATGCTTAAAAACGCATGTTTAAATTTTGTTCGCCATTAAACTTGTAACAATGCATTGAAGGCGTGTGCGAAACCTTATTTTTTCACGACTTTATGCGTATAATAGCCGATTATTTTTTCGCTCAATTGAGCAGGGGCAACTTTGTGTTGTTCCGTATATGTTTTGACTATTGAGGAGTCCTAAGTGGCCCAATATATTTACACGATGAACCGTGTGTCGAAGATGGTTCCGCCTAAGCGCGAAATCCTGAAAGACATCTCTTTATCATTTTTCCCAGGCGCAAAAATTGGTGTGCTTGGTCTAAACGGTGCAGGTAAATCTACCTTGCTTCGTATTATGGCGGGCGTAGATAAAGATTTCTCAGGTGAAGCACGTGCTCAACCGGGTATCAAAATTGGTTACCTTGAACAAGAGCCGCCATTGGATGAAAGCAAAGACGTTCGTGGTAACGTTGAAGACGGTTTACGTGAGCCGTTAGATGCTTTGGCGCGTCTTGATGAAGTGTTTGCAGAATATGCAGCAGAAGATGCTGACTTTGATGCACTTGCAAAAGAACAAGAGAAGTTAGAAGCCATTATCCATTCATGGGATGCACATAATATTGTGAACCAAATGGATCAGGCTGCTGCAGCGTTGAACCTTCCAGCTTGGGATGCAGATGTATCTAAGTTGTCTGGTGGTGAGCGCCGTCGTGTTGCACTTTGCCGTTTGTTATTGTCTAAACCAGACATGTTGCTTCTAGATGAGCCAACGAACCATTTGGATGCTTCATCAGTATCATGGTTGGAACGTTTCTTGAAAGACTTCCCAGGTACGATCGTTGCGATTACCCATGACCGTTACTTCTTGGATAACGTGGCAGAGTGGATTCTTGAGCTTGACCGCGGCATGGGTATTCCATACCAAGGCAACTACTCTTCTTGGTTAGAGCAGAAAAATGCCCGTTTAGAGCAAGAACAGAAGCAAGAAGAATCTTTTGCTAAAGCATTGAAAAAAGAACTTGAATGGGTTCGTTCAAATGCTAAAGGTCAGCAAAAGAAAAACAAAGCGCGTATGGAGCGTTTTGAAGAGCTTAACTCACGCGAATTCCAACAGCGTAACGAAACGTCTGAAATCTATATTCCACCTGGTCCACGTCTAGGTAACAAAGTTGTAGAAGTTGAAGGTATCAGCAAGTCGTTTGGTGATCGCACGCTTTATAAAGATTTATCATTCGTTGTACCACCTGCTGCAATTGTAGGTATCGTGGGCGAAAACGGTGCGGGTAAAACCACATTATTCCGTATGATGACAGGCGAACAACAACCAGATACAGGTACAGTTACACTGGGTGAGTCTGTTAAAGTGGCTTATGTTGGTCAGATTCGTGACACCTTAGATGACAACAAAACTGTTTGGGAAGAAGTTTCTGGCGGTTTAGATATCTTGAAAATTGGTGAATACGAAATCGCATCTCGTGCGTATATCGGTCGCTTTAACTTCAAAGGTCAAGATCAGCAAAAACGTGTAGGTCAATTGTCAGGTGGTGAACGTAACCGTTTACAACTTGCGAAAATCCTGCAAATGGGTGCAAACGTCATCTTACTCGATGAACCGTCAAACGACTTGGATATTGAAACTTTACGTGCGCTTGAAGATGCTATTCTGGTATTCCCAGGTACTGTCATGGTGATCTCGCATGACCGTTGGTTCCTCGACCGTATTGCAACGCACATCTTGTCATTTGAAGGTGAAACCCCTGAATTCTTCACGGGTAACTACCATGAATTTGAAGAATACCGTCGTAAACGTGATGGTGATGACCTTGTTGCAAAGCGTCAAAAATACCGCAAAATTGGTAACTAAGTTCCAGTTTTAAAATAAAAAACCAGCCTGCGGGCTGGTTTTTTATTGCGTGAGAAGCAATGACTATACAACAATGTCTTCATAGGCATGATGTAAGACGTAGTCTGCTTGTTCATGGCCTTGTGCAGCCGCTTTACTGAGCCAAAGCTCTGCAAGTTCATAATTGCGGTCTAAGCCGAGTTCTCCATGTAAATAACCGAGACCTAAGCGATATTGGGCATCTTTATGACCTTTTAATGCGGCACTTAAGAAATTCCACATGGCATTGCGATAGTCAGTAGGGGATTGGTCTGCTGAATCCATAGTATGGTGACTGAGAAAGTCTTGATGGTGTTGAGCCGCAAGAATTTCAAAATAAGTCCCTTGGGCGTAATCACCCTCGGCTTCTGTAATCGAAAGGTGCATTCCTTGCAACTTTGGATTCATCTGTTGTGACAACAGTGCATAGATTTTTTTCAGAGCTTGTATCATCATTGTTAAACTCCTTGTTGCTAAATATAACCACTTGATTAATAAAAATATTAATTGCAGTCATTCGTGCGCTGCGATGAATGATTTAATTGTTTTAAACAGATCACACTTAAGATGAAAATTAGCATGCTTGTCATGATATGTGAATAGTTCTTGAAAAATATTTATAAGTAATTTCAGTCATCTAGATCGCGAAAAATTAATTTGAATAAATTGAAAGAGGATGCTGAAAAAGCAGTTTTTAAGCTTGAAAGTAAAACGTAATACTGAAGGTTGAATGATGTAATTTTATTACGTTTACTGCACCTGTTAAGCTCAAGACTGAAGAATATATAATTTATAAAGGTCAGAAAATAATGAGTGAGCATCATGGGCATGACCACAGCCATGCCGTTGTGACGGAAGGGAATGTCAAAAAATTAAGTTTTGCCTTAGCACTGACCACGACGTTTTTGATTATTGAAGTCATTGCAGGATTTATGACGCAAAGTTTGGCGCTATTGTCAGATGCGGCACATATGTTCACCGATGCCGCAGCCCTTGCTATAGCATTAGTCGCGATTAAAATTGGCAAGCTTCCTGCTGACAACAAACGCACCTTTGGCTATCAGCGTTTTGAGATTTTGGCTGCCTTGTTTAATGCCTTGATGTTATTTGTAGTTGCAATATATATTTTGTATGAGGCCTATCAGCGCTTTTCAACGCCGCCGGAAATTCAAAGTATGGGCATGATGATGGTCGCAGTTATTGGTTTGATCATTAACTTAATCTCGATGCGTATTTTATTTTCCAGTTCACAAGAAAGCTTGAATGTGAAGGGGGCGTATCTAGAAGTGTTGAGTGATGCCCTAGGTTCGATTGGTGTAATTATTGGTGCAGCGATTATTTATTTTACGGGCTGGATGTGGGTCGATACACTAATTGCGGTGCTCATTGGCTTTTGGGTTTTACCAAGGACTTGGATTTTACTCAAACAAAGTATCAATATTTTATTAGAAGGCGTGCCTGAAGAAATTGACATAGAAAAGTTACGCAATGATTTATTGGCACTCAATGGGGTAGAGAGTATTCACCAGTTAAAGGTCTGGGCAATAACATCAAAGAATGTGCATTTGACAGTTCATCTCTTTGCACCTGAAGCCGATCGTAATGCCTTGTATTTTGAGGCGATTGAAATGTTGCAACATGAACATGGAATCACGGAGATGACATTACAAATCGAAGAAGATGAATGTGTGGTACATCAACATACCCAAAAGTCTGATCATGCACATGGGTATCATCAAGATGATCACGCGCATTCTCATGATGAATCACATCAGCACTAATGCTGATGTAATTTAAATGGCCGGCTTAGATTTCCCACTCATGATTACATTCGCGGCATTTCCATTTTTTCTGTGATTGCATAAAACCTTGCATTGAAATTTTAAAATCTGGCAGGTCGCGGTAGAACATGAAGCCTGCAATCAAGCAAGCAATAAATACAACAACAGTCGCAGTTTGTAATGTAGTGCCTGCACCGTCGCCAAAAATCCACATTGCGATGCTGATAATCACCAACAGTAAAAGAATAAATACCGCAGGGATGAGGATAATCAGGCTTTTAGGCACGACAGGACGAGCAACAGGCTGGCCTGCTTGCGCAAGAGGCATAATTTTAGGGCTTTGACATTTAGGGCAACGGTATTGCATTGCAACTCCATAATTTTAATCTATGGTTTATTTTAATCAGAATGACGCAGAAAGCAAAAATACCGTAAATTTAAATCAGATAAAATTTAGGCAATAAAAAACCCAAGTCATAATGCTTGGGTTTTTTATAAGATGATTTGCATCACCTTGAATATGGCGTCCCTACGGGGATTCGAACCCCGGTTACCGCCGTGAAAGGGCGATGTCCTAGGCCTCTAGACGATAGGGACAATTTGAGGCAACTTAGAGTTGGTTGACACCATCTCTCGGTATGGGCGCTATATTAGGGGGATAACGCCCATCCGTCAACTAAAAAATCAATTAAGCTTCATCAACTGCATCATTTTTCGGCAGTTTTAGGCTTTCATTGAGTTTTTCCCATGCTTTTGTTTCTTTTTTACTCGGACCGCCCACAATTTCAAGCGCATGACGTAAGCGAGCAAAGGTTAAATCAGGACCAATGGTTACCATCGATTGCATAACCGGTGTCGAAGATGTCGAACCAGCAATAGCAATAAAGAAGGTTGGCATGAAGTCACGAAGTTTAATGTCCATTTGGTTCGCCAAATCCATAAGCGTTTGGCTGACAGTGTCATTGTTCCAAGTGAACATGCTTTCTAGACGCCAAATGGCAAATTGAAGGCTTTGACGAACTTGTTCTTCAGTCAATTTTTTGCTTTCAAACTGTTCTTTGCTGAGTGTTGGGAATTGGTTGAAATAAAAACCTGCCCAATTCACTGCTTCAGACAATAAATTAATACGTGGTTGAATCGCAGCAGCAATTTCTTCCAAGGTATTACGATCTGATTTCCAAGCCAGTAGGGTATCGAGCAATTGACCCGGTGTTAAACCTTTAATCCATTGACCATTTAACCAGTTTAGCTTTTCAACATCAAAGATTGGACCGCCTAGTGATACACGTTGAATGTCAAAGTGTTCAATCATTTCAGCCAAAGTGAATTTTTCACTTTCATCCGGCATTGACCAGCCCATGCGGCCTAAGTAGTTCAACAAGGCTTCTGGTAAAACGCCGATGTCTTTGTAGTAGTTAATTGATGTTGGGTTTTTACGTTTAGACAGTTTTGATTTATCTGGGTTACGTAACAGCGGCATGTGGCAAAGCACCGGCATGTCCCAACCAAAATATTTGTACAATAATTGGTGTTTAGGCGCAGAGGGAATCCATTCTTCACCACGAATCACGTGAGTGATTTCCATTAAATGGTCATCAACTACGTTTGCCAAGTGATACGTCGGTAAACCATCGGTTTTCAGTAGAATTTGCATGTCGACTTGCGCCCAAGGAATTTCGACTTCGCCACGCAGTAAATCGTTAAATTTACAAATCCCTTCTTCAGGCACTTTCATACGAATGACATGCGGTTCACCAGCAGCCAAACGCTGCGCCACTTCTTCCGCAGTGTGTTTTAAGCCACGTCCGTCGTAACGCGGTGATTCACCACGCGCTTGTTGTTCCGCACGCATTTGATCGAGTTCTTCTGCTGTTGCGAAGCAGTAGAATGCATGACCTTTTTCAACCAGTTCCAACGCATATTGTTTATAAATGTCCATACGTTCAGATTGACGGTATGGCGCATGAGGGCCACCCACATCTGGACCTTCTGACCAGTTCAAACCTAACCAACGCAATGAATCTAAAATCATTTTTTCAGATTCTGGGGTAGAGCGCAGTTGGTCTGTATCTTCAATACGAAGAATAAATTCACCGCCATGTTGCTTCGCAAAACATAAGTTAAACAATGCAATATAAGCAGTCCCAACATGCGGGAAACCAGTAGGAGAAGGTGCGATACGAGTACGAACAGTCATAATCAGCTTTTAATCAGAATGTAAATTGGGATCTATTATAACGAAAAAGCCTGATCACTTAATGCTTAATTCAACATTGAATGATCAGGCGTTTTTAGTGTTTTTTAGACGACAGTGGGGGAACTGGTCTAAAACAATAGCTTGGGCAGCATCAATATACTGATGTCGTTATGAGTTGCTACCAGAGAAAATGGCTTGAACAAAACGAGAAAAACTTTGGTTTTGTGATGCAAAGAAACTTTGAGTCGGTGCAGCTTTAATAGACGTAAGTACTTTTAAATTATCGTCTGTACGGCCTTTACCTTCAGATTTTTGCTGATTAATCGCTTTTTCGATCAATGAGGTACGTTCAGCAGGCATCGTAAGTTTGTTATTCGATGCGGTGCTGGTTGCAGCACAAAATCCAGTCTGTGCAGTCACGCTTAAACTTAAGCCTAGGCATAGTGCGTATGAAAATTTCATGTCCAAATCTCCCCCTAGTTTTGGTGATGGAACTTTTTATTTGCAAAATAGTTTTAATATTTAGACTACGATTTAACCATCTTTCGTAATTAAAAAGTAGAACTACGTCACAATTTTTACAAAAAAACTAAAAAAGTCTGTACTAGGATTACCTAAATAGACTGTTTTCTCCAGATTTTCGGATGTTTTAGCAAACAACTATGAAGATAGCATGGAGATCGCTTCTGATTGTTGCTGTATTAGCAGAATTAAAGCTTTAAATACGTTATTTTTAGATATCTTTAAAACAGAAATAGATTTGAATTTGTATTATAGATAGTTGATTGTTAAAGTTATTTTTGATTTATATAGTGCTCTCGATATCAATTTGAGTTTGAGCAGATGAAAAAAATAATAGCATCGGGCATTTTCGCTTTGTTGGGTGGGGTGGCGGTACAGGTGTATGCCGCAAAAGATTTCTTAAATGTTTCTTATGACCCAACACGTGAGTTTTATCAGGAATATAACCAAGAATTTGGACAATATTGGAAAAAACGTACAGGACAAGAGATTAACTTTAAACAATCTCACGGTGGCTCTGGGAAGCAAGCTCGTGCAGTGGCAACAGGTTTGCAAGGAGACGTTGTCACTTTGGCATTGGCCAATGATATTGATGAAATTGTGGCGACCGGACAAATCAAGAAAAATTGGCAAAAACAATTTCCGCATAATTCTGCACCGTATACCTCAACCATCGTATTTTTGGTGCGTAAGGGCAACCCGAAAAAAATTAAAGATTGGAATGACCTGACCAAACCGGGTGTTGAAATTATTACGCCAAATCCAAAAACAGGTGGGGCACCGCGTTGGATCTATTTATCAGCTTGGGGATATGCTTTAAAAACAACCGGGTGGAAATGAGGCCAAAGCCAAAGAATTGGTGAAAAAACTCTATAGCAATGTCAAAGTATTGGATTCTGGTGCACGTGGTTCGCTCACGACCTTTGCTGAGCGTGGCATTGGAGATGTCTTACTATCTTGGGAAAATGAGGCACTATTAGCGACTCAGGGCCTAGGCAAAGATAAATATGACATTGTTTATCCGTCTATTTCGATTTTAGCTGAACCTTCGGTGGCTGTAGTAGATAAAACCGTCGACAAAAATGGTAATCGAAATTTGGCGAAGGGTTATTTAAACTATCTATATTCACCTAAGGGCCAAGAGCTGGCAGGTAAATATTTCTTCCGCCCTCGCGATGCAAAAGCCACAGCAAAATACGCTGCTCAATTCCCGAAAGTTCAAACCTTTACCATTGATAAAGTGTTTGGAGGTTGGGCAAAAGCGCAAAAGACACATTTTGTGAATGGTGCGATTTTCGATCAAATCTATAGTGAAAAGAATAAAGAGTAAGTCTGCAAATAAAGTTGATTGGTGTAAAAACGGATAATTGGGGTTATCCGTTTTTTTGCATATGTAATGCATAAAAATCTATATATAGGGAATAAGTAGATTGTTTTTGTGTATTTTAATATGAAAAACAAACAATTAAATTCGCTGCGTTAGCTGTATCCAGCAAGACGTTTAAACACGCTGCAATTGCGATTTATGACTTTATTTCATATATTTAGCAGTATTGAATATAACTTTATGCTGGCTGTTATGAAAACTCAATTTAAGGCGTGGCTCAGTGCTGCATTGCTTGCCACTGGTGTTGCTTTCTCAGCGTCTGCTCAGGCCGCTGATCGTGAATTTTTAAACGTTTCTTATGATGCAACGCGTGAATTTTATGACGAATTTAATAAGTCATTTGGCGCATATTGGAAAGAGCGTACGGGTAAAACGGTTGCATTTAAACAATCACATGGTGGTTCAGGTAAACAAGCCCGTTCTGTAGTAGACGGTTTAAAAGGTGATGTCGTGACTTTGGCCTTGGCCAATGACATCGAAGAAATTGTAAAGTCTGGTCAGATTCAGCCGGGTTGGCAAAAAGAGTTTCCACATAACTCAGCGCCATATACTTCAACGATTGTCTTCATGGTGCGTAAGGGCAACCCGAAACATATTAAAGATTGGTCTGATTTAACCAAACCAGGCGTACAAATTATTACCCCAAACCCGAAAACTGGCGGTCTCCCACGTTGGGTTTACTTGTCAGCTTGGGGTTATGCTTTGAAACAGCCGGGTGGTAATGAAGCGAAAGCCAAAGATTTCGTGGGTAAGATGTACCATAACGTAAAAGTAATGGACTCTGCGGCACGTGCATCGATGACTACATTTGCAGAACGTGGTATTGGTGATGTGTTATTGACTTGGGAAAACGAAGCTTTAGTTACGCAAAAAACTTTGGGTAAAAACAAATTTGATATCGTATATCCATCGATGTCGATTTTGACTGAGCCTTCAGTGGCAATCGTAGACAAAACTGTCGATAAAAATGGTAATAAATGGTTAGCTCAAGGCTATATCAATTATCTTTATTCTCCATTAGGTCAAGAGATGGCAGCTCGTCATTTTTACCGCCCACGTAATGCAGCAGTTTTAGCAAAATATAAAACTCAATTCCCACCTTTAAAAACTTTTACTATTGATGAAGTCTTTGGTGGCTGGGCAAAAGCACAACAAACACATTTTGTGAATGGTGCGATCTTCGATCAGATCTACAATAACAAGCGTTAATGCATCGAAATCTATGATTTGAGATGTACAAGGACCTCCTTCGGGAGGTTTTTTAATGGATGGCAAAAAATAAAAACGGTTTTCTCTATGGAAAGTAATATTTCTGTACAAAAAGACGTTTGGAGCTTTGCTAAAACAAGGTAATAATGTGCAGTTACATTTTTAGCTGTGTTGAACGAACCCTTATGTCGCATATTTCTGTATTACTTCATGAAACTGTTGATGCTTTACTGGCAGATCGCAATACAGGAATTTTCGTAGATGGTACATTTGGGCGTGGTGGTCATACGCGTTTATTACTGTCTAAATTAGATGAAAACGCACGTGTTTATGCCTTTGATAAAGACCCGCAAGCGTTGGCTGTTGCAGCAGAATTAGAACAAGAAGATGCGCGTTTTAAAATCATTCACGCTAGTTTTGCCGATTTAAAAGAGGAACTGCGTAGTCGTGGTATCGACTTGGTAGACGGTATTATGGCGGATTTAGGGGTGTCATCTCCGCAGCTAGACCAAGCAGAGCGTGGCTTTAGCTTTATGAAAGATGGCCCACTCGATATGCGTATGGACAATTCACAAGGTCCAACAGCCGCAGAGTGGTTGGTTGATATTGAAGAAGAAGATTTGGCCAATATTATTTTTAAATATGGTGAAGAGCGTTATAGCCGCCGTATTGCCAAAGCGATTAAAGCGGCAGGGTATATTGAAACCACAGCTCAATTGGCCGAAATCGTGAAAGTTGCCCACCCGAAATGGGAAAAAAATAAACATGCAGCGACACGAACTTTCCAAGCAATTCGTATTGCTATTAACAAAGAACTCGACGATATTGATATCTTCTTACCTCAAGCGGTGGAGATGCTGAAACCTGAAGGCGCTCTGGCAGTGATCAGTTTCCACTCTTTAGAGGATCGTTTAATTAAACAATTTATTCAAAAAGAATCTACACTTGCAGAAGACACAGGCTGGGGTTTACCACAAAAACGCGAAGATACCCGCCGCTTAAAAAAAGTGTCACGAATTAAAGCAAGTGAAGAAGAAGTTAAAGCCAATCCACGATCTCGTAGTGCTTGGCTTCGTGTGGCAGAGCGTTTAGCTTAAAAGGCAAAGAATGAAAACCGAAGCAATCGAAAAAAACTCTGATCAATCGCAGTCAAAGAAAATCATTACATACGGCATTTTATTGCTCTTGGTTTTTGTGAGTGCGATTATGGTGGTGTTTCAAGTCTTTGAATATCGCCAAGATTATCGTCAATTGAGTACCTATATGCGTGAAAGGGATGACCTCAACGCAGAATGGGGACGTTTGCTGATCGAACAACAAACCTTTGGTGCAACAGCCCAAATTGGGACACGTGCAGTTACCCAATTACGGATGTATTCTCCTCCTATTGCACAAACCGTTGTTATTTCATTGCCACAAACTCCAGAACAGAAAAAATAGGCTGCCGGTCACATGGTTGAAAAGAGAAACAAACAAACTCCGCGTAAAAAACAGCAGTCTGTTACTGGTCGTACAGCCATTTCGGTGGAGATGTGGCGCTATCACTTGATGTGGGCGGTGGTTTTACTGTGCTTTATTGCATTGGTCGGGCGGGCTTTTTATGTACAAATCATCAATAAAGACTTTTTACAAAATAAAGCCAATGCCAAAATTTTAAGAACTGAAACCTTAAAAGCCATGCGCGGTGTAATCTATGACCGTCACGGCGTTCCTTTAGCCATTAGTACTCCGATCATGAAAATCGTGATCGATCCACGTGATTATTTTGACAATAAAAAACTCTTTGAAGAAATTACGGCCGAATTGGCTAAAGATCCAAACAATCGTAAGTTAAAACGTCAATTACCAGATAAAAATCTGAATTTAGATGAACTCGCTGATGCTGTAGGGATGGATCGTGCTGAACTGAGACGCAAAATGAATGAGCGTCCACGTTCACGTTATTTAGTTTTAAAGAAAGAAGTGCCACCACAACAAGCTGAATTGATCATGAAACGTGACTTTCAGGGGGTATATACCGAGAAAAACTATAAGCGCTACTATCCACAGCCTCAGCCAAACTCACAAATTATTGGTTTAACCAATAGTGAGGGTATGGGCATCGAAGGTTTAGAGATGCAATTGAATGAACGTCTTGCAGGCGTAGATGGTGCGCAGCAAATTGTCCGAGATAAAAAAGGCAACCGCGTTAAAGACCCTGAGATCGTGAAAGAAGTTGAGTCGGGTGAAAATATCACGCTGAGTATTGATTCACGTTTGCAATACATTATGTATCGTGAGTTGACTGCAGCCGGCGTAGCCAATAACGCACGTTCTGCAACCGCGATTGCCGTGGATGTCAAAACAGGTGAAATTTTAGCGATGACGTCTTGGCCGTCGTACAACCCGAATGATAAAAAAGGTGTCTTAAATAAAGATGCCATGCGTAACCGTGGTGCGATTGACTCTTTTGAGCCAGGTTCAACCATGAAGCCAATGACCGTGGCAATGGCGTTGGAAAGCGGCAAATACACGGCAAATACGGTGGTAAATACCACACCAGGTTCAATGCGCGTTGGGAATCATACTATTCGAGACACGCATAACTATGGCCCTCTGACTTTGGGCGGCATTATTCAAAAATCGTCTAACGTCGGTGTGGCAAAAATCGCTTTATCTCTCCCTTATGAAACATTACCGACCTTCTATCAACGTCTTGGCTTTGGTCAACGTTCAGCCGTGAAATTCCCCGGCGAAAGTGCTGGTCTGATTTTGCCGAAGAGCAAATGGAATGTGTCTGAAGTTGCAACCATGGCTTATGGTTATGGTTTGAACGCTACAGTGCTCCAACTGGCGGATGCTTATGCCATGATTGCCAACAAAGGCGTCAAAATGCCACTGAGCTTGTACAAGCTTGAGGAAAAGCCGAAAGGTGAGCAGATGATTGACCCTAAAATTGCTGATCAAGTGCTTTTAATGATGGAAGCGGTGACCTTACCGGGTGGTACGGCACGTCAAGCCAATATTCCGGGTTATCGCGTGGCGGGTAAAACTGGTACAGCACATAAATTACGTGCAGACCGTAAAGGTTATTCGACTTCAGAATATCGTGCACTCTTTGCTGGTGTCGCACCAGTGAGTGATCCACGTTTGGCCATGATTGTTGTGGTGGAAAACCCAACAGGTCAGTATTACGGTGGTCTGGTGGCTGCACCCGTTTTTGCTCGTGTAATGCAAGAATCTTTACGTTTAATGAACGTACCTTTAGATAAACCTTTAGACACTCCTAAGATCCAGTAATAGGTGATGAATGAAAATTACGTTTCAAGATCTATACACCGTTGAACAGCCCGCTGAATGGATGTCGCAATCCTTTCAAGGCTTCAATCTGGATAGTCGCAAAGTTACAGCAGGGCAAATATTTATTGCCCTGACTTCGTTTTCGCAACCTGAAAAAACAGCACAATTTGCATGTACAGCGTTAGAAAATGGTGCGTTGGCAGTTATTTCCGAAACTGATTTGGGCTTGGATCAAAGTGTCGTAATCGCTGATGTGCGTCAATTGATGGGGCAGTGGCAAAAGCAATATTTACAGGCGACTCAACCGGTTCAAGCTGCACGAATTTTGGCAGTGACGGGTACCAATGGTAAAACCACGATCTCACGCTTAATCGCTGAATTACTCATGCTGCAAGGCAAAAAATGTGCAGTGATGGGAACTACCGGGAACGGAATTTTACCGAATTTAGAAGCCTCTTCTCACACCACTTTAGATGCGTTGCATATGCAAAATGCGTTGCATACCTATGCACTTGAAGAAGCAGAGTTTGCTGCCATTGAGGCAAGTTCGCATGGATTAGAACAAGGTCGATTAAATGGTTGTGCTATTGAAATTGCCGCTTATAGCAATTTAAGTCGTGACCATTTGGATTATCATAAAACCCTTCAAGCCTATGCTGAAGCGAAATCACGTTTATTTCAGTTTCCATCGCTCAAAGTTGCAGTCATCAATCTCGATGATGAACATGCCGAAGTGATGATGAATGCTGCACGTCAAAATCCGGCTCAGCCTAAAATTTTGACTTATTCAACGCGTCAGGCTGCGGATTATCAAGTGACCGATATTCAATACAGCTTAACGGGCGCACAATTTAAATTGCGTACTGCTCAAGCTGAATTTGTGGTGCAAAGTCCATTATTGGGGCACTTCAATATTGAAAATATTGTGGCCAGCTTAATTTCAGCGGAGCAAGCAGGTTTTGATTTATCTGCCTTGATCGCAACTGCGCCCGAATTAAAAGGTGCACCGGGCCGTATGCAAGTGATCCGTGATGATGAACGCTTGTTTGTAGTGGATTATGCACATACACCAGATGCCTTGATTCAAGTGTTACAGACCTTAAAACGTCATGTATCGCAACAGTTATGGGCAGTGTTCGGTTGTGGCGGTGATCGTGACCGTGGTAAACGTCCATTGATGACTCAAGCGGCATTAAACCATGCAGATGTTGCGTTGATTACCTCAGATAATCCACGTACTGAAAACCCAGAACAAATTTTTGCAGATATGAAGGCTGGTATTGATTTCACTGGAAAAACTGTCCATGAAATCCATGACCGCCGTGAAGCGATTAAATTCGCAGTCAACCATGCGCAAGCGGGTGATATTGTGGTGATTGCTGGTAAAGGCCATGAAAACTATCAAGAAATTGATGGTGTTCGACATTGGTTTGATGATGTGGTGGAGGTGAAATCAGCGATTGATTCACAGCATCACAACACTGACTCGGCTTATCCAGCGCAATAGGAAACAGATATGCATACTTCAACGACCAGTACGGTTCCGTTAGAACCTTGGACTGCCGAACAGTTGGTTCAAGCGACACAAGGGCACTGGCATAATAATCAAGCGCCGACAGCTCCTGTGAAACGAATTTTGACCGATTCACGTCATGCAGAGCAAGGAGATGCTTTTCTTGCCCTGAAAGGTGAACGCTTTGATGCGCATGACTTCCTTGCTCAAGTGGCTGAAAAGGGTTGTGAAATTGCCATTGTCAGTCATCCGGTCGATGTGGATATTTATCAGTTGGTGGTTGCAGATACACGTTTAGCACTTGGACATTTAGGTGCATTTCGTCGTGCCCAAAACCCAACCTTAAAAGTGATTGCCTTGACAGGAAGCAGTGGTAAAACCACAACCAAAGAGATGCTCGGGAGTATCCTTTCTCGTCTTGCACCAACGTTAATTACGCGCGGTAATTTAAATAATGACCTTGGTGTGCCGATGATGTTACTTGAGTTGCGTCCAGAACATCAGTATGCCGTGATGGAGCTTGGTGCCAGTCATAAAGGTGAAATTGATTACACCTCAAATTTGGTACAGCCTCAGGTTGCCGGAATTTTAAATATTGGCACCGCTCATATGGGTGAGTTTGGTGGACGTGATGGCATCTGTCGTGCCAAGTCTGAAATTTATGTACATATAGCGAAAACAGGAACTTCGATTGTGCCTGCGGCAGATGATTTTACAGATGCCATTCGTCAAGCTGTGCAAACTGAGCAAGTAATGAGTTTTGGTCAGGGTGGGGATGTCTTTGCGACTGAGACGGAGCTTCAGGCTCAATCTTCACGTTTTATCTTAAATACGCCACAAGGTGCACGTCCTGTTCAACTGCCATTTGCTGGTGAACATAATGTGCAAAATGCCACTGCAGCCGCAGCTTTCGCATTATCGATTGGTGTGAGTTTAGATGATATCGTTGTGGGGCTTGAACATGCGACAGGTGCCAAAGGCCGTCTAAACTTTATTCAGCATAAAGATTATTTGTTTATTGATGATACTTACAATGCAAATCCAACCTCAATGCGTGCTGCTGCTGATGTACTTGCGCAGCAAGATGGCATCAAAGTCATGGTCATTGGGGATATTGGTGAGTTAGGTTCATCTGCTGCACAGCAGCACTACATGTTGGGACGTGATCTTGTCTCACACTCTGGTCTTCAATTTGTCGTTGCTGTCGGTGAGTTTTCACCTGCTGTGCAAGAAGGCGCGCGCAGTACACAATATGGTAAAAAATTACAGGCCTTTCTTACTCAAGAACAGGCTTTACCGTTATTAATTAGTCTAGTCAAAACACATCAGCCTCAGTCCATGAGTTTCCTGTTTAAAGGTTCTCGTTATACCCACATGGAAACTTTGATGGCTGAATTGATGGAGAAACTTTAATGCTGTTATGGTTATTTGAGCAGCTTGCGGGTTATCACAGCTCGTTTCAGGTTGTTCGTTATTTAACGCTTCGTTCGCTACTCAGTGTCTTAACGGCATTGGCCATTGGTCTGTTGCTTGGACCTGTGATGATCCGCAAATTGCAAGCTCTCAAATATGGTCAGGCAGTCAGTTCATTTGCACCTGAAAATCATGCCAAAAAAATGGGCACACCGACTATGGGCGGTGTGTTGATTTTACTGTCTATTGGGATTTCAACCTTACTTTGGGCTGATCTTTCAAACCCTTATGTATGGATTGTACTTGGCGTGATGGTGATCTTTGGTGCTGTTGGCTGGGCCGATGACTGGATTAAAATCCGTTATAAAGATAATGCCGGTCTACCTGCGAAGAAGAAATTCTTTTGGACTTCTGTGGCATCTTTAGGCGCCGGTATTGCGCTCTATGTGATTGCGACACAGCAAGCAAACCCAGTACATACCTCAAATATGTTGGATCTGCTGATTCCATTCTTTAAAGAAATTAGCATTCCGTTGTCTATTATTCCACTCGGTATTGGCTTTATTGTCTTTACTTATTTGGTGATTAACGGTGCATCTAATGCTGTGAACTTAACCGATGGTTTAGATGGCCTAGCAATTATGCCAATCGTTCTGGTTGCCGCAGGTTTAGGTGTATTTGCTTATCTGGCTGGTGATGTTCGTTTTGCCGATTATTTACATATCCCTTATGTGAAATACGCATCTGAACTTGTCGTGATCTGTGCGGCAATGATCGGTGCTGGTTTGGCATTCTTATGGTTTAACGCACATCCTGCTCAAGTGTTTATGGGTGATGTCGGTGCCTTATCTCTAGGTGCGATGCTCGGTACGATCGCAGTCATGGTTCGTCAAGAAATCGTTTTTGCCATTATGGGCGGTGTCTTTGTGGTTGAAGCTATTTCTGTTTTCTTGCAAATTGGCTCACTGCGTATGCGGAACAAGCGTGTATTCTTAATGGCACCGCTGCACCATCACTATGAGAAAAAGGGATGGCGTGAAACTCAGGTGGTGATTCGTTTTTGGATTATCACAATTATGCTGGTAGTTTTGGGTCTAATGACTTTAAAATTACGTTAAGCAAATAAATAAACGAAACCGGCATTTGCTCCCACAGATGCCGGTTTTTTTATTTCAAAAATATAGTGGAGTAAATGATGAACCTGTTGATGTGTCCTGTATGCCGTGAAGCATTGAAACTCACAGAGCGGACATGGCGCTGTGAAAATAATCATAGCTATGATGTTGCAAAACAAGGCTATGTCAATTTACATGTGGTTCAACATAAACACAGTAAAAACCCGGGTGATACGCCTGAATCTGTACAGGCGCGTCGAGCATTTTTAAGTGCAGGTCACTATGCACCTTTGCAACAGGCAGTAGTGGCTTTGATTCAAAAGTTACGTGTTGAAAACTTGTTGGATATTGGCTGTGGTGAAGGCTATTACACCAATGCAATGCAAGCTGAAGTATTACAGTGTGTGGGTGTCGATATTGCTAAAAATGCAGTACAAGTGGCCGCTAAACTGAATAAAGAGGTGACTTGGGTGGTTGGGACAGGGGCAACCTTACCTGTATTAGATCATTCGATTGACTTGTGTACGAGTTTATTTAGTCCTATTCCAAAAGAAGAAATCCTTCGCGTATTAAAGCCTGAAGGGCACTTGATGGTGGTTACACCTGCGCCAGAGCATCTTTATGCAATGCGTGAAGCCCTGTTTGAAGAAGTAAAACTACATGAACCGCATAAATTTGTGGAACAACTGGCGAATGATTTTGAATTGGAAAGTGAGCAAGTGGTACAAGCGAAAATGTCACTTTCTCAGCAGGATCTCAAAAACTTAATTGCAATGACACCTTATGCCTATAAAGTGAAAGCTGAGCGTCGAGAAGCTCTAGAAAAAAATGAACAATTTGAGTTGCAAGCGCAGTATCAAATTTATCTCTTTAAAAAGAAATAATGCATTGGAAGTGATAAAAAAGCCCTCGTTTGAGGGCTTTTTTTATGCAGTATTTACTGAACTTGATCGATGAGATGATCAAGTGCGTCCGTTTTATGCTCTGCACCTTGTGGTTTAGGCTGCATTGGTGGTGGCGCAGTTCGAGTCGGTGCAAGATTGGTTTCAGTAGACCCAGGAAGGTCGTCAAAATCATTTTGCGAAGCCTGAGGCTTCGGTGCAACAGGAGCAGGACGATACAGCGGTTGAGCCATTGGTGGCGTTGCTGCACGATCTTGTTCAGGTTGACCTTGAGTCGCTTTAGCCGAATTACGGTTGATTGGATTCTTGGCATGGGTGTCTAAACGCACCCAAGCTTCAGGTGTGCCTTTAAGTGATTTCGCCATAAAATCTGACCAAATCGGCAGAGCTGCAACACCACCATATTCACGACGACCTAAGGTAGAGGGTTGGTCAAAACCGACCCAAGCCACAGTGACTAATTTTCCATTAAATCCAGCAAACCACGCGTCTTTTGCATCATTGGTTGTACCGGTTTTACCACCTAAATCACCGCGACCAATTTTTAATGCCGCACGACCTGTACCGTGTTGGATCACGTCACGCAAGATGTTCGCCATATCAAAGGCCGAACTTGACTTCAAAATTCGCTGAGCTTGTTTATAGTTTGCTGCTTCAGTATCTGAAATTTTCGATTCAGCAGGTTTATTATCCTGATTAGTGACTTCAATCACTTCATCATCCGGCGTGGTCGGATCTGCTGATTCAACTTCGTCTTTTTGATTGATACATTGAATACATGCATATTCAGGATTGGCTTGATAAATGACTTTGCCATAAGCATCTTCAATACGGCTAATAAAATGGGGTTGAATACGATATCCACCGTTGGCAAAAGTCGCATAACCTGTCGCCATTTGAATCGGCAACACCTGTGGGGTACCTAAAGCAATGGTGTAGTTACGTGGAATTTGGTTTTCTTGTAAGCCAAAATCCATAAATAATTGGCGAGTACGTTCAATCCCGACGACTTGTAATAAGCGTACTGAAACTGTGTTACGTGATAAATAGAGGGCACGGCGTAGAGGTATCATCCCTAAATAGCGACCGTCAGAGTTTTTAGGCGTCCACTTGCCAATCGTAATTGGATTGTCATTGACCATGGAATACGGAGTCATGCCACGTTCAAGTGCTAAAGCATAAACAAAGGGTTTAATGGTTGAACCCGGTTGACGCCAGCCTTGTAGAGCACGGTTAAATTTAGATTGATAAAAATTATAACCACCCACAATGGCTTCAATACCACCATTATTGGGATTAAGTGCAATTAATTGACCTTGCGCTTTGGGAATTTGCACCAAAGCCCATGAGCTTTTGTCCGCATTCGGACGTAGGCGAATAATATCTTTTACTTTTACAATTTGAGAGGCTTTGCTAGGCGCATTGCTTACACTATTGGCATTGCGATAGGGGCGTGCCCAAGATAAACCTGACCATGGAACTGTCACACTACTGCCGTCTTGCATCAACACTTCGATACTGGTGTTGTTGACTTTGGTTACTTCGGCAGGATAGGTGTTGGCATATGGAATAAAGTTTTTTAAGGGTTCATCATGTGCTTCTGCACCACGCCAACCATGTCGTCTATCGTAAGCTTCGAGACCCTCTTGTACAGCCTGCTCAGCATAGGCTTGGCGTTGGCTGTTGATAGTGGTGTAGACTTTATAGCCAGAATCCGTCGCTTGTTCACCAAGCTTTTCTACGAGCTCAGAGCGAACCATTTCCCCGACGTAGGGGAATTTGTTGCTGACCCCGCGGTCAGGCATATCGAGATTAATCGGTTCAGCAATCGCTTTTTGATATTCAGATTGATTGATATACCCCAATTGCAACATACGGCCTAAAATCCAATTACGACGCTCTAAAGCACGTTTTGGGTTGGCTACAGGATTGTATTTTGAAGGTGCTTTAGGTAAGCCTGAAATCATTGCCATTTGAGCCAAACTTAAATCTTGCAGGCTCTTGTTATAATAAATTTTTGCTGCTGCTGCGATCCCGTAGGCATTTTTTCCTAAAAAGATTTTGTTGACATACAGCGTTAAAATTTCTTCTTTACTTAGATTTTGTTCAATTTTTCGAGCAAGGAAAACTTCGGTCAGTTTACGTTTTAAAGTACGCTCTGGAGTCAGATAATAGTTTTTTGCAACCTGCATGGTAATGGTTGAACCACCGGTTTGCACATCGGAACCGGTAATACTTTCACTGACGGCACGCCCCAATCCTTTGAAACTAATGCCGCTGTGTTCAAAAAACGAAGAATCTTCCGCAGCTAAAAAGCCATGAATGAAATGAGACGGGATTTGGTCGTACTCTACAGGGACCGAAAGTTTGCCACCATATTCTGCAATCAGCTCATTATCAGCACTATAAACCTGTAATGGTTTTAATAATGGAGCCTTTTTTAAGATGGACATTTCAGGCAAAGACGGGGCAATATAGAGATACATGCCATAGAAACCCATTGGAATTGCGACCAAAATAATAATAATGGCCAAAAAAAATGGATGAACAAGGCCTGAACAAGATAGCTTTTTCATAACAAGTAAGTTTTAATAAGAGCTAATGGCAAACTAATTGGTGGTCAGTATATCCTTTCGATATACGGATTGTTAGATGAGTTATTGTATCTGTATAAAATTATAGACCAATGCTAATTAGTGGGTTAATTTTTTTGGGGATAAAAAAATAATAGGAATTATATTGTGCTCAGGTTATATCGTAAGCCAAATAAGGGGTTAATAGGAGTAGATATTAGTTCGACTTCTGTTAAGGTTTTGGAACTTTCTGTAAAAAGTGGACGGTATTGGGTAGAAAGCTATGCTTTGGTCCCGTTACCAGAAGGAAGTGTTGTTGAAAAGAACATATTGAATCCGGAAGCTGTCGGTGACTGTTTAGAGCGCGCAATTAATTTGGCCAATACGCAGACCACTAATGCAGCTTTGGCGGTTCCAACGTCGATGGTGATTACAAAAATCATCGAAATGGATGCAGATATGAATGATGATGAACGTGAAATTCAGATTCGTGATGATGCTGAGCAATATATTCCGTTCCCACTTGATGAAGCGAGCCTTGATTTTGAGGTCTTGCCAGATCGTCTGTCCAACCCAAATCGTGTCAATGTTTTGCTTGTCGCTACGCGTATTGAAAATGTTGAAGCGCGTGCGGAAGTCATTCAGCTTGCGGGTCTGACACCAAAAATTGGTGATGTAGAAAGCTTTGCAATTGAAAATGCATTTAAAGTTTTCTCAGATACTTTGCCAATGGGTGTAAATACCGTGGGTATTTTAGATATTGGTCATAGTATGACGACCTTATCTGTTATGCAGAATAACAAAGTGATTTATACCCGTGAGCAAGTGTTTGGTGGCAAACAATTGACGCAGGAAATTCAAAATCGCTATGCATTGTCTTTCGAAGAAGCGGGTCGTGCGAAAAAAACACGTGCCTTGCCAGATGACTATGATGTTGAAGTCTTAGAACCTTTCTTAGAAGCTGTCGTTCAACAAGCAGCGCGTTCTTTACAGTTCTTCTTCTCATCTTCACAGTTCAACGAAATTGACCATATTTTATTGGCAGGGGGGAATGCCAATATTCCGGGGCTTGCAAAACTACTTCAACAAAAATTGGGTTACCGCGTCACGATTGCCAATCCATTCTTACAAATGGGTTTTTCACCTCAAATTGATATTAAAAAAATTGAAAATGATGCCTCATCACTCATGGTGGCATGCGGTCTAGCATTGAGGAGTTTTGATTAATGGCAAAAATTAACTTGCTCCCTTGGCGTGATGAGCTAAGAGAGAAACGAAAAAAAGAATTTATTGCACTTTGTATTGGGGCTTTCTTAATTGGGGTAATTGGGGTTGGTTTAACATGGTTGTACTTTGATCACAAATTAAAAGATCAAGAACAAGCGAACCAATTGATTATCAGTCATAACCAAAATTTAGATGTTCAATTAAAGTCTTTGGATGGTTTACAAGAGCAGCGTAATGCCATTATTGAACGCATGAAGTTGATTCAAGGCTTACAAGGTCAACGTCCAATCGCAGTACATCTTGTAGATGAATTGGTTCGTGTGACACCTGCCAATATGTACATCACAAAATTTGAGCGTAATGGCGACAAATTTATGATCGAAGGGCGTGCGGAAAGTCCAAATACTGTTGCAGATTTACTGCGTAATTTGGAAGCATCACCTTGGTATCGTAATGCCTTCATGAGCTCATTCCTTGTGGTTGAAGAGAAAAAAGACAAAGCGCCGACGTCAGTGGTTCCTCGCGTAGAAGAATCTTATGGTGCATTTACTGTGACTGCTGATTTGGAGCAAATTGCGCAGCCGACCATTAATGATCCAGCAGCAAATGCAGGACAGTCAGCTTCATCGGCGCAAACATCTGACGCACAAACTGCAGCAACACCAACTCCGGAGGCTGCAAAATGAGTCGTGATGAATTTGAACAATTAAATCAAGATGCTGTTGTCATTCCGAAAAAGAAAATGACTTTTGATAAGTTTGTACAGCAGTTCAATACGCTAGATCCAAACAATTATGGTAGTTGGCCAATTTCAGTCAAAATTACCTGCTGGATTTTTATCATTATCCTTGTGGCAATTTTGGGCTATTTTTTGGCGATTAAAGGCAAGATTGAAGCCATTTCAAGTGCCAATGCGCAAGAACAAAATTTGTTGAATGAATTTCGTGAAAAAGATTCAAAACTACGTAATTTGCAACAATATCAATTGCAGTTGCAGGATATGGAAGCACGTTTTAATCAACAATTAGAACAATTGCCGAAAGAAACTGAAATTCCAGGTTTGGTTGAAGATATCAACTTAACAGGCGTGAATTCTGGATTGAAATTTAAAATTATTCGTCTTGAGCCTGAAGTGAAGCAAGAATTCTTTACGGAACAGCCAATTCATATCGAAGCAACAGGTGATTACCATGCCTTTGGTTCATTTGTTAGTGGCATTGCAGGGCTTTCACGGATTGTGACTTTGCATAATTTAACGATTACAGCAACTGAAAATAAAGAAAAGAATTCAGATATTCCAAAAATTGATTATGTCATTTCTGCGAAAACATATCGTTACGAAGGAAATACTGAAAGTGCTGCGAAAGCTGCAGATTCAGCAAGCACACAGGAGGCTCCAAAATGAAAATGAATAAATTGGCACTTTCTGTGATGGTTGGATTTGTATTGGCTGGTTGTGAATCACGTATTGATGTGGTCAATCAAGAGATGGCAAATATACGCAATCAAGCTCCACTAGCGATTGAACCTGCGCCAGATTTTGTACCTGTCGAGACTTTTAATTATGCGGCGCATTCTTTAAAAAGTCCGTTCTTGCCAAGTTCCTTGGCAGCAGAACTTAAAATCATGGCAGGTAAGCGTGTTTATCCAAACTTGAGCCGTCAGCCTCAACCTTTGGAGAGTTATGCACTCGAAACCCTGAATATGAAGGGTAGTATGCGTAACCAATCTGGGCAAATATTAGCCTTGATTCAGACACCTGATGGTGAAGTTGAGCGTATTCAACGTGGAAGTTATATGGGGCTCAATCATGGTCGAGTGGTAAATATTACCCCGACTCAAATTGATTTGATTGAGATTATTCCGGATGGGCGAGAAGGATATGTAGAGCGTCCTAGAAGTCTCATATTAATTGGACCAGCACCTTAAGCTTAAAGGAATAAAAATGAAGAATAGTGTACAAGATTTTATTTTTGGGGATGGCAATACAATGAATCATGTGTTTCGTCAGTTTTCGATGGGGGCTGTTGCAATGGCGATGATGCAAGTTGCCAATGCTCAGGTGAGTGTAACCAATGTGGTACCAATGCAAATTCCAGGTCAAGGGACTGAAATTCGCGTGATGTTTAATGGCTTGCCGCCGCAACCACAAGCTTATCAACTCGATCAACCATCACGACTAGTCTTAGATTTTGATAAAGCACAGCAAAATTTAAAGCAAAGTTCAATTCCTGTGGCAACAGCTGAAGCGAGCACTGTGGATGTGAGTTCGGATGCACAACGTGCGCGCTTAACGGTAAATTTAGCCAATGCGGGTGCATTTACCACGCGTGTTGAAGGTAATACCTTCATTCTAAAAATTAATTCTGCACAAGCTGCAAGTTATATACAGCCTACAGCACAACGTCAGCAACAGGGCATCTCAAATATTGGTTTCCATCGTGGTTCTAATGGTGAAGGTCAAGTCGTTGTAGATTTACTGGGTGGAAACACCCCTGTTGATGTTCAGCAACAAGGCAGTAAAGTGGTGATTCGTACTTTAGGTAATAAAGTACCTGCACATTTGACGCGACGTTTAAATGTCAATGATTTTGCAACCCCAGTTGCAACGGTAGACGCACATAATGATGGAGGTAATGGTGTAATTACCATTCAGTCGACGGGTAGCTATGAATATATGGCGTATCAAACCGATAATAAATTAACGGTGAGTTTGAAACGTCCGGAAGATAAGAATCCATTACGTCCTAAAGCCGCAAATCATTATACCGGTAAGAAAATTTCATTAGACTTCCAAGATATTGAAGTACGCCGCGTGCTACAACTTTTGGCTGATTTCACTGAAATCAATATGGTTGCTGCTGATACAGTACAAGGGAATATTACACTTCGTTTGAAAGATGTGCCTTGGGATCAAGCGCTAGACATCGTGTTGAAAACTAAGAACTTGGATAAACGTCGTAACGGTAATGTGATTTGGATTGCGCCTGTATCTGAGTTGATTAAGGCGGAAGAAGAAGAAGCGAAAGCCTTACGTCAAAGTATGAAGTTAGCACCCATTCAAACAGAATATCTTACTTTAAGTTATGCTAAGGCAGCTGATATTGAGAAACTGATTACGCAGTCTAAAACAGCAGGGAACAGTGGTTCGTCTAATAGTAATAATGCTGATGAGGACCGTGGCAACTTATTAAGTCCCCGAGGCACAATTTCTGCAGATACACGTACAAATACACTGATTATCAATGATACCGCGCAAAATATTGATCAAATTCGTAAAATGGTGGATTTGCTTGATGTATCAGTCAAGCAAGTTATGGTTGAAGCTCGTATTGTGAAAGCGTCTACAGACTTTACCAAAGAAATGGGTGTGAAATGGGGGCTCTTGTCTCAAGGGATTAACCAAAATGACCATTTATTGGTGGGTGGTAGTGATACCACACTTTGGGACTTAAAAACCCCGGATGATGATGGGAAATATACCATTCAACGTCCTCAAAATTTAAACGTGGATTTAGGTGTGACTACTACAGGTGCGAGTCGAATTGCGTTTGGTTTGATTAGTCTTTCTGATTTTATGTTGGATTTAGAGCTTTCTGCTTTACAAGCGGATGGTTATGGTGAAGTGATTTCCACACCAAAAGTACTGACAGCGGATAAACAACAAGCCAAAGTTGCATCAGGTCAAGAAATTCCGTATCAAACCACAACGGGTACCGGTTCAAATGCGACTTCTTCTACCGAGTTTAAAGAAGCTCTATTGAGTCTGGATGTCACACCGAGCATCACTCCAGATGGTAAAGTGCAAATGAAGCTGAATATTAAGAGCGACTCACCAGCAGGGTATGCCAATAATGGTGAAATTATCCTGAATAAAAATGAAATTAATACCGATGTCTTAGTCAACAACGGTGAAACTGTTGTGCTCGGCGGTATTTTTAATCAGGAAACGCAAAGTAAGCAAACTAAAGTGCCATTCTTGGGGGATATTCCTTATGTGGGACGTTTATTCCGTAAAGATCTAAAAAGCGATGCAAAAAATGAGTTGCTGATTTTTGTTACTCCGCGAATTGTTAATGACAGTGTTACCAGAAATCATTAATATATTTTCAATTTAACAAAAGAAATAGGTGACTCCTTGCCAAGCAAAGAGTTTGAAACCCTACCAAATATCTATTTGGTAGGGCCAATGGGGGCAGGAAAAACAACCGTAGGGCGACATTTAGCAGAATTGTTAGGACGTGAATTTCTAGACAGTGATCATGAAATTGAACGTAAAACAGGTGCGACGATTCCTTGGATTTTTGAAAAAGAAGGGGAAAAAGGGTTTAGAAGTCGTGAAACGAATGTCATTGATGAGTTAACTGCAAAAAAACAACTGGTCTTGGCGACTGGCGGTGGTGCAGTGACTCAGCCCCCAAATCGCGAATTCTTAAAACAACGTGGTATTGTTGTTTATCTATATACTCCGGTGGAAATTCAGTTACAACGAACCTACCGCGACAAAAATCGTCCACTGCTTCAAGTGGAAAATCCAGAGCAAAAGCTACGAGATTTATTGGCTGCCCGTGATCCTCTTTATCGTGAAGTCGCGCACTATATTATTGAAACCAATCAAGGTGCCGCGCGAGATCTTGCGCAAAAAATTTTTAATTTAATTGTTTCACAAAATATATCTCGTTAGAAAAGGTTAAATTCATGCAAACCTTACATGTTGAACTTGGTGATCGTCGCTACCCTATTTTTATTGGTAGTGACCTCGATCCACAAACTTTACTTGAGCCTTATATTCAGGGTAAACAAGTGATGATTGTCTCTAATACCACAGTTGCTCCGCTCTATTTAAAACATTATGTAGATGCAATTGAGGCATTAGGGAAAACTGTTGCAACATGTATTTTGCCTGATGGTGAAAAGTATAAAAATTTAGAGCATTTGAATTTAATTTTTGATGCCTTGCTCGAAGCAGGCTTTAACCGCGATTGTACGGTTTTAGCATTGGGTGGGGGTGTCATTGGGGATATGACCGGTTTTGCTTCTGCATGCTATCAACGTGGTGTGTATTTTATTCAAGTGCCGACGACTTTGCTTTCTCAAGTGGATTCAAGTGTCGGTGGAAAAACTGGGATTAACCATCCACTGGGTAAAAACATGATTGGCGCTTTCCAGCAACCCCAAGTGGTCCTTGCGGATATGGCGCAATTAAAAACTTTGCCGGCGCGTGAACTTTCTGCAGGTTTGGCCGAAGTGATCAAATATGCATTGTTAGGTGATGTTGAATTCTTGGCTTGGCTTGAGCAACATATGGATGCTTTGGTTGCAGGTGATGCAACCTTGTTGGCTGAAGCAGTATATCGTTCATGTGCCCATAAAGCGCGTATTGTGGCCAATGACGAAAAAGAACAAGGCGAACGTGCGTTATTAAACCTGGGTCATACCTTTGGTCATGCGATTGAATCGTACTTAGGATATGGTGAATGGTTGCATGGTGAAGCTGTTGCAACAGGAATGGTAATGGCTGCAGATTTGTCCCATCGTATGGGCTGGATCACTGCTGAAGATTTAGAACGTACAAAAAAAATCATTTTACGTGCACAATTACCGATAGTTTGCCCTAAAATTCCGCTAGAGGAATTTTTGTTGTATATGTCCCATGATAAAAAAGTATTGAATGGGCAATTACGACTTATTTTACTGAAATCATTAGGTCAGGCCATCATCACCAAAGAGTTTGATGTTGAGTTAATGAAACAGGCAATTTTGGCAAATCAGGCAGAGTAGGTACATCATGGCAGCGCGGCAGTCTCAATGGCAAAAAGTTCATCACTACACATGGTTGGTGGGTGGAGCTGTGTGTCTGTTCGCTGCATTGGTTTTCTGGGCGATTACAGATACCAAAGAATTGGTTGAAGTTGAAAAACAAGCTGAAACTGAAGTGGATTTGCAAATTCAGCCCGAGAAAGTGGCGGCAATGTCCCATCTTGGTGCATTAAATGAAGAAGTGCGTCCGCTGGATATGACGACACGTGTGGTTGCTACAGCTCAACATGAGCCAGAATTTCGCGGCACTAAATTTATCAATGATTCTGCCAAACTTTATGGTGTTGAATTATTTCGGGTTTCTGAAGAAGATATTTTAAAAAGCTTCTTACGTAAGCAGCCTGAGCGTCACAAATTTATTTATCTACGTCTTTCTGGTGAAGACCATCCTGAGCAATACGTCATTTTAACAGGACCATATTCGTCGCAAAATGATGCCAAAGCTGCAATGTCGAGCCTCAACATCGCTTTGCCTGCTTCAATCAAACCTGAGGTTGTTGAATTTAAACAATATCAAGCATATGTGAATGACTTAGGCACGGAAGAAATGTCGTCGAGTCAAAAGTTATATGCTGTTAAATTAAAATCTGTACCTTTACCGAAAATTGATGAAGCTCAAATCGCCGCACGAAAAGCAGCGGCTGCAACGACGGTAACAACACCAACTAATGCAACGACAAGTACTACGGTGACACGTCGAGATGCTGAAGGAAATGTGATTGATGTGCAAAAATCACAAAGTAGTGTAGATGCACCACGTCCAAAACCTGCGCCGGTAGAACAAGAAGTAACCGATCCTTTTAATTAGTTCTAAAATAGCGCAAGACGTCTTAGGAAAAGCTTAAACTGCACAGAAAAAGTGCATAAAATAAAAAAAGAACAATTTGAATTATTTGTTATAACTAAAAAATGCTTGTAATCAGCCATCTTAGGAGAAAATGCATCAAGTTGGCATATAAATTGCTTAATTGGTGCGTAAATTGAACTTTTCTCCCTGTTTTGGCGCGAAAATGATTCGATAAAAGTGCGAAGTCATTAATCCAGTCGTTATCCCTGATCTGAACTGCAAAAGCAGAAAATTTGACTTTTTATTCATGCATCAAAGATGAATTCGGTTTATCTTAAGGGTGTGAATAAGAAATAATTTTGCTCGACAGAACAATTCATGTGAGTAAGTTAAGACGAATCGCAACAAGAAATTAGTTTGTTAAGTGCTCGAAAGAGCTGTAAAGAAAAGAAGGGTACGCTATGCACATGCCATCGCCTAATACTGTAGCTCCCGCTCAAGGTTTATACCAACCGGATGAGTTTAAAGATAACTGTGGTTTCGGTTTAATCGCCCATATGCAGGGTGATGCAAGCCATGATCTCGTCAAAACCGCAATGCATAGTTTAAGTTGTATGACCCACCGTGGTGGTATTGCCGCAGATGGCAAAACCGGTGACGGTTGTGGTCTACTCCTTGCTATGCCCAAAGAATTTTTCCGTGAAGAAGCGAAAAAACTCAGTGACATTACATTGAGTGAAATCTTTGCTGTGGGTACGGTATTTCTAAATCTAGACCCTGCATTAGCCGCACATGCAAAACAAATTTTAACCAAAGAAATCGAAGACGAAGGCTGTAAAGTCATCGCTTGGCGTGTTGTGCCAACCAATAACGATGCATTGGGTTCAATCGCGATGCAGTCATTGCCTGCCTTTGAACAAATTATCGTGAATTGCCCAATGGGTGTTTCAGAGGTTGAATTCAACCGTAAGTTGGTGATGGCACGTCGTCGTGCAGAACAACAACTGACTGCTGACCCATACTTCTATGTAACCACTTTATGCTCAACTGTGATCAGCTATAAAGGTTTGATGATGCCAGCAGCGATTGCTGACTTCTATACCGATCTTGCTGATGAGCGTTTAAAGTCACACATCGTGGTATTCCATCAGCGCTTCTCAACCAATACATTGCCGCGTTGGCCTTTGGCACAGCCGTTCCGTTACTTGGCGCACAATGGTGAAATTAACACCATTACCGCAAACCGTAACTGGGCGATGGCGCGTACACCAAAATTTGAAAACCCATTATTGCCGGGTTTAACTGAGCTGAATCCAATTGTAAACCGTACAGGTTCGGATTCTTCAAGCTTAGACAATATGCTGGAAATCCTTGTTGGTGGCGGTATGGATTTGTTCCGTGCGCTGCGCATGTTGGTTCCACCAGCTTGGCAAAACGTTGAAACTTTAGATGCGGATTTACGTGCATTCTATGAATTCAACTCAAAACATATGGAAGCTTGGGATGGTCCAGCAGGTCTGGTAATTCAAGATGGTCGTCATGCGATTTGTATGCTTGACCGTAATGGTTTACGTCCAGCACGTTGGGTGATTACCAAAAATGGTTACATTACTTTGGCATCCGAAATTGGTGTTTGGGGTTATGAACCAGAAGACGTTGTATCTAAAGGTCGTGTCGGTCCAGGTCAAATTTTGGTGATCGATACCTTTACCGGCAAAATGCTCGATACTCAAGATGTGAGTAATCACCTCAAACGTATGCGTCCGTACCGTCAGTGGTTACGTGAAAACTCAGTACGTGTGCAAGGTAGTCCAGAGCTAGAAGAATATTTATGTGATCAAGGCTTAAAAGGTGATGACCTGAAAGCTTCACAAAAAATGTTCATGGTGACATTTGAAGAACGTGACCAATTGCTTCGTCCAATCGCTGAAAGCGGTCAGGAAGCCGTGGGCTCAATGGGTGATGATACGCCAATGGCAGTATTGTCTCGTCAGGTGCGCCATGTGTCTGACTACTTCCGTCAGCAGTTCGCTCAGGTTACGAATCCGCCAATCGATCCATTACGTGAATCGATCGTAATGTCGTTAGAGACATGTCTCGGCCGTGAACAAAATGTATTTGAACAAGGTCCAGAGCATGCAGATCGTCTGATCATTTCAAGCCCAGTACTGTCAAATTCGAAAATGCATCAAATTCGTACCCTTGGTCGTAAAGGTTATGAAATTGCAGATATCGACCTGAACTATGCAGAAGATGAAGGCTTAGAAGCTGCTATCGCGCGTATTTGTGAAGAATCTGCACAAGCGATTCGCGATGGAAAAACTTTACTTGTATTGTCTGATAAGAAAATCAGTCAAGGTTTCTTACCTGCAAATGCATTGATGGCAACTGGTGCAGTTCACCACTATTTAATCAATGTGGGTCTACGTACAGATGCCAACATCATTGTCGAAACTGGTTTGGCACGTGATGCACACCAGTTTGCGGTGATTCTTGGTTTCGGTGCGACTGCGATCTATCCGTACCTTGCTTATGACGTGATTAATGACTTGATCGCGAAAGGCGAGTTGCTGGGTGACCCAATCCATGCACAAGCGAACTTCCGTAAAGGCATTGAGAAAGGTTTGCTGAAAGTCCTTTCTAAGATGGGTATTTCTACTGTTGCCTCTTACCGTGGCGGCCAGCTGTTTGAAGCAGTCGGCCTCTCTGATGAAGTGGTTGCAAAATGCTTTACGGGTGTACCGAGCCGTATTAAAGGCGCAACATTCTCTGATCTAGAAAATGACTTGAAAAAATTGGCAGATTTGGCGTGGAAATCACGTAAGCCAATCGATCAAGGCGGTATGCTGAAATTTGTATTCGGTAAGGAATATCACGCATTTAACCCAGACGTGATCAATGCGCTGCATAAATCTGTGCGTTCTGGTAATTATGCGGACTTTAAAGAATACGCGGAACTAGTGAATAACCGTCCAATCGCGACGATTCGTGACTTATTCAAGCTCAAAACAGATCAATCGATTGCACTCGATCAAGTTGAATCCGTAGAAGAGATTCTGCCGCGTTTTGACTCTGCAGGTATGTCTTTAGGTGCATTATCACCTGAAGCGCACGAAGCTATTGCAATCGCGATGAACACCATTGGTGGTCGCTCGAACTCAGGTGAGGGCGGCGAAGACCCAGCGCGTTACGGCACTATCCGTAACTCGAAAATCAAACAAATTGCATCTGGCCGTTTTGGTGTGACCCCTGCATATCTAACTTCTGCAGAAGTCCTTCAAATTAAAGTGGCGCAAGGTGCAAAACCAGGTGAAGGTGGTCAGTTGCCGGGCGGTAAAGTGAATGGCTTAATTGCACGTTTACGTTACTCAGTACCGGGTGTGACATTAATTTCTCCACCGCCGCATCACGACATCTACTCAATCGAAGATTTATCACAGTTAATTTTCGATTTAAAACAGGTTAACCCACAGGCGATGGTGTCCGTTAAGCTGGTTTCTGAGCCGGGTGTTGGTACGATTGCGGCAGGTGTAGCAAAAGCATACGCAGACTTCATTACCATTTCTGGTTATGACGGCGGTACAGCGGCTTCTCCACTTTCTTCAATTCACCATGCAGGTTCTCCATGGGAGCTTGGTCTATCTGAGGCGCATCAGGCGCTTCGTGTGAACGATCTGCGTGGCAAAGTCCGTGTACAAACTGATGGCGGCTTGAAAACGGGTCTAGATGTTGTGAAAGCAGCGATTCTTGGGGCTGAAAGTTTCGGTTTTGGTTCTACACCGATGATCGCATTGGGATGTAAATACCTGCGTATTTGCCATTTAAACAACTGTGCGACCGGTGTTGCAACACAGCAAGATCATTTACGTCAGGAACACTATATCGGTGAACCTGAAATGCTGATCAATTTCTTCCACTTTATTGCGGAAGAAACACGTGAATGGTTAGCCGCGTTAGGCGTATCAAGTCTGAAAGATTTGATTGGCCGTACAGATTTACTGGAAATGCTTCCAGGTGAAACTGAAAAACATGCACACCTTGATTTGAGCGCATTGCTCCAATCGCATCCTGCGGCTGAAGGCAAAGCACAGTACTGTGATGTACAAGGTAATGCACCATTCGATAAAGGCTTATTGGCTGAGAAAATGGTAGCTGAAATGCTGCCAGCGATTGAAGCAGGCACAGGCGGTGAATATAGCTTCACAATTGGTAACTGTGACCGTTCAATTGGCGCGCGTATTTCGGGTGAGATTGCAAAACGTTATGGCAACCTCAGTATGGAAGCGCACCCTGTTAAAGTTAAATTAACAGGGACTGCAGGTCAGTCATTGGGTGTTTGGAACGCAGGTGGTTTACACATCAGCCTAGAAGGCGATGCGAATGATTACGTGGGTAAAGGTATGGCTGGTGGTCGTATCTCGATCTTCCCACCGAAAGGTTCACCGTTCCAAACGCAAAATACTGCAATCATTGGTAACACCTGTTTATATGGTGCAACAGGCGGTAAATTGTTTGCTGCAGGTACAGCAGGCGAGCGTTTTGCAGTACGTAACTCGGGTGCGTTTGCCGTGATTGAAGGTGCAGGCGACCACTGCTGTGAATATATGACAGGTGGTATCGTGACTGTATTGGGTAAAGTGGGTCATAACTTTGGCGCGGGTATGACAGGCGGTTTCGCTTATGTGCTCGACCTCGACAATGACTTTGTTGACCATTACAACCACGAACTGATTGAATTGAACCGTATCTCTACAGAATCGATGGAAGAACACAAAGAGTTCTTGTGCCGTATCTTAGATGAACATATTAAAGAAACAGGTAGTGCTTGGGCGTATAAGATCCGCAACGAGTTTGACTTCTATAGCCGCAAATTCTGGCTTGTGAAACCAAAAGCTGCTAATTTGCAGACTTTGTTGAAAACAACTCAAGCTGATCCACAATAATTCCACTACTGCAGATTTGATAGGCAGGTGTAAGTCCAAACATGCTTACACCTACCCACGGAGAGAGACATGGCAGAGCGCCTAAATAATGACTTTCAGTTCCTGGATGTAGCACGCCAAGATCCAGAGAAAAAAGATCTAGTTGTCCGCAAAGCAGAATTTGTGGAAATCTATAAACCGTTTACAGCTGAAGTTGCAAAAAACCAAACGCACCGGTGCTTAGGTTGCGGTAACCCATATTGTGAATGGAAATGTCCAGTACATAACTACATTCCAAACTGGTTAAAACTGATTGCAGAAGGTCGCATTTTCCAAGCGGCTGAATTGTGTCATCAAACCAATACATTGCCTGAAGTTTGTGGTCGTGTGTGCCCACAAGACCGTTTATGTGAAGGCGCGTGTACGCTAAATGACGGCTTTGGTGCAGTTACCATTGGTAATGCTGAAAAATACATTAACGATACGGCATTTGCATTGGGCTGGCGTCCAGATATGTCACACGTTAAGTGGACAGACAAAAAAGTTGCGATTATTGGTGCAGGTCCTGCTGGCCTTGGCTGTGCTGATATTCTGGTACGTAATGGTGTGAAGCCAGTCGTATTTGACAAACGCCCTGAAATTGGTGGTTTGCTGACATTTGGTATTCCAGAATTCAAAATGGAAAAAGACGTAATGAAACGTCGCCGTGAGATTTTCTCTGGCATGGGAGTTGAATTCCGTCTAAATACTGAAATTGGTACAGATGTGACCATTGATCAGCTTTTGGCTGATTACGACGCTGTATTCATGGGTATGGGAACCTATACTTACATGAAGGGTGGTTTTGCGGGTGAAGATCTTGTTGGTGTTCATGATGCACTGGATTTCTTGATTGCCAATGTCAACCGTACGCAAGGTTGGGAAAAAGATCCATCTGAATACATCAGCATGGAAGGCAAAAAAGTGATTGTTCTCGGTGGTGGTGATACCGCGATGGACTGTAACCGTACCTCGATCCGTCAAGGTGCCGAATCCGTTGTCTGTGCCTACCGTCGTGATGAAGAAAACATGCCGGGTTCACGTCGTGAAGTGAAAAATGCGCGTGAAGAAGGCGTGGATTTCCAATTTAATCGTCAGCCGATTGAAATTGTAGGTGAAAATGGCAAAGTGACGGGTGTTAAAGTTGTGACTACACAGCTAGGTGCACCTGATAGTCGCGGTCGTCGTAGCCCTGAGCCAGTTCCAGGTTCAGAAGAAATTTTACCAGCAGATGCAGTATTGCTAGCCTTTGGTTTCCGTACAAGCCCCGCAGATTGGTTTACTACATCAAACATCAGTATGGATGGTTCAGGCCGCGTCATTGCTGCTGAACAGCAAGAATTTAAGTTCCAAACATCGAATCCGAAAATTTTTGCCGGCGGTGATATGGTACGTGGATCTGATCTTGTGGTAACCGCAATCTGGGAAGGTCGCCAAGCTGCAGAAGGTATTCTTGACTACTTAGATGTTTAAGTCATGACACGCCAGTGCTTACACTGGATTTATTCAAAAAACCCGCTTCGGCGGGTTTTTTTTGGAATTTACCTCAAATGACACGTGAATGGATTTTGCAGATAAATACGCTGAAAAGTTGTCAGACAGCGCTTTAGAATGGTGAATTATGCAAGTGTGCTAGCACATTTTGCCATGTGTGAAAGAGCTTAGAAATTACATACTGAGATCATGAACCAAATCTTAGGAAGCGACCATGACGCAAGTGACGACACAAAAAACATATCTAAATCGTCCTAAAGCCATTGGCATTACGGTACGTCGAGCACAATTCAATCCTAAAGCGATTCGCCGGCATTATTTTGCCAACTCACCGGTGATGTCGCATTTGTTGACGGCATTGTCATCGACCTTTCCCATTGGTGAGCAATTCTTTGTGCATAGTGTACGCAATGTACGCGATAAAGTCAGTGATGAAAAATTACAAGCTGAGATCGCAGCATTTATTGGGCAAGAAGCGATGCATTCCAAAGCCCATGCTGAATTTAACGATGCTTGGCGCAGTGAAAGCTATAATTTAGATCGTTTCCAAGCATGGCTGGCACGTAAAGATAGCTATGTAAAAAACTTACATCCAAAAATACAGTTGGCAATTACCTGTGCATTTGAACATTTTACCGCTTTGCTTGGTGGCTATATTTTAAGACATCCTGAAGTGCTGAGTACTTTAGATGATGATGCGGTGAAACTTTGGGTGTGGCATGCGATTGAAGAAATTGAGCATCGCGCAGTGGCATTTGATGTATATCAACATGTCTATGGAGATGACAAAATACGTCGCATGATTATGCGCAGTGTGACCACGGGTTTTGCAAGTCTTACGTTTTATTCTGCAACTAAACTATTTATGCAGGATAAGAAAAAAAGTTTGCCAAAGCTGGGCGGAAATATTTTCGGGGCGTATTTATTGGCAAAAATGTTTATTCAACTAGCGCCTGAATATTTGTCATATTACAAAGCAGAATTCCATCCGAGCGAAATTGATTACAGTCAGATCGTGAAATATTGGAAAGAACGCCTTGCTGATGAATATCAAATGGAAAGTTTTCAGACTGAAATTACACCGCAATTGTATAATTAATTCAAAATGTTAAAAAAGCCCGAGTTGTGGGCTTTTTTTAATGCTAAATATTTTTTGAGTAGATCAGTTTAATCACAAAGAAAATACATAATTCATTCGAAAAATAAGGTTAGAATGAATTTATTTAAACAATTACAAATAAATACTTGAGGTTAAGGGTTATGAATTCAATGAAAAAAAGCATGCTCGCAATCGCATTAGTCAGTACGTTGACCCTGAGTGGTTGTGGCTATAACACATTACAAGTCAAAGACGAGGCCGTTACAGCAGCATGGTCTGAGGTGCAAAACCAATATCAACGCCGTGCAGATTTGGTACCTAATCTTGTCAATGTCGTGAAAGGCTACGCGAAACATGAGGAACAAGTACTGACTGAAGTGACTCAAGCACGTGCCAATGTTGCAGGCTTAAAAGTGGATAAGGAAGTTTTGGAAGATCCAGCACTGTTCCAAAAATATCAAGAAGCTCAAGCGCAGATGACCAGCGCACTTTCTCGTTTAATTGCAGTCTCGGAAAATTATCCAGACTTAAAAGCCAATGAGCAATTCCGTGATTTACAGGTACAGCTTGAAGGCACTGAAAACAGGATCGCTGTCGCACGTAATCGCTACATTACTACGGTACAAGACTTTAATGGCTATGCACGCCAGTTCCCGCAAGTGATGACAGCTAAAGTCATCGGTATGGATACCAAGCCTAACTTTAGTGCAGAGCAAAGTGCACAAACTGCACCGAAAGTTGATTTTAATTAATTGGCATCACTGCATTGTGAGGTGGGCTGATGGTGGATTTTGAGCTAAAACATACAGGTTTGTTGTGGTTGCAGCGCATGGTTTTAGCATGCTTATTGTGTGTGGTGGGTTTCACACATGCAGAAACTGCCACCGCTACAGATGTAGATGCTGAAACAGTTGTTGTCGGTAAAATATTAAAAGATCAACATTCAGCTACGCAAAAAGATACAACAGCGCAGCCTGAAATCAAAATTCAGCAGCCGAATATCGCCAATGATATGGCAGATGGCGAGTCGATTCGTGGCTTGCCGACGCTCAATGAACCTGTAGTTGATCAGGCAAACTTACTTTCTGCTGCTGAAAAGCAAGCCATTAGCCAGAAAATTCTACAGTTACACGAACAAGGCAAGGCACAAGTTGGTATCGTGATTGTACCAACCACAGGTCAAGAAGATATTTTTGATTATGCCATGCGTGTTGCAGAAAAATGGCAACTCGGTTCTGCAAAACGTGACAACGGGATATTGATGGCAATCGCCGTGAACGACCGTAGAATTCAAATCCTTACGGGTTATGGATTAGAAGGAATCATGCCCGACATCATCGTTAGTCGCATTATTCGTAATCAAATCACGCCGTATTTTAAGCAAGCTCAGTATGCTCAAGGTATTGATGCTGGCTTAACAGAAATAACTCAAATTTTAAATCAAGACCCTGAAGTTGCCGCTCAAGCAGCCCAAGAGTTAAAAGAACGTCAGGAACAAGCCTTACACGAGCAACAAGCCAAAGAGAAAACGTTTACAACGGTTCTCATCATTTTGGTGATTGGTATTTTTGCATCCTTTATTGTGGGTAAGCGCTTAAGTGCGTCAACTGCTGCTGTTGCAGGTACCGTTGCTGGTTTGGTCAACGGTGCAGGTCTACTCACCAGTCTGTTGATGGGTGGAGCAATTTTCTTTTTACTGATTACGGCTATTGCTCAAACCATTTTTCAAATGTTTCTTGCTGGTGGTGGGGGCGGTGGAGGCCGTAGCGGAGGTGGTGGCTTTGGCGGCGGCTATAGCGGAGGCGGTGGTGGCTTTGGTGGTGGGGGAGCATCAGGTTCATGGTAACGAAAACAGAAACAACAGAAATTGTCACCTGTCCTAAAACACAGGAAATACAGCAACCAAGTTTTAAACGCTGGTTGAAGCACTTCTTTTATATGCCTGCAGCAAACCGGTTTTTTAATAAGCAAGATCAGCAGGCCATTGCACAAGCGGTGACAGAAGCTGAGCATGGCCATGTGGGCGAAATACAGGTGGTAATCGAAGGGCATATTCCTTCGAACCAAGCCTATTATCAAAATACCCGTGCACGTGCTGAACAGCTCTTTGCGGAACTGGGTGTATGGGATACGGAGTTTAATAGTGGTGTTTTGCTGTATTTAAATTTGTGTGAGCGTCAAGTTGAGATTGTGATTGATCGCGGGATGAGACAGGCAACCGATGCCCAAGTGTGGCAGGACATTTGCGCGCGAATTATCCAAAATATGCAAAGCAAACAATACCGAATAGCTTTGGCGGTTGGTGTAAAAGAGATTGGTGAAGTGATGGATCACTTTTATGTAGGGAAGGCTGTAGATCGAAATAATGAAATTGCAAATGCGCCAATAATTCTGCGCTAAAAAAACGGTGATAAAGTGACACAAATCGTCACTTTTAAACACAAAAAGAGACGTAATGATTACAAAAAATAAAAATATTTTTTTAAAGTGCTGTTTTTTCTGTCATTTTCACTATAATAATTCTTGGCACGCTCTGTGCTATTTATAAAACAAGCTACATAGCTTTATTAAATAATTAAATTAAAAAACATTTGTGGAGAATGTTATGAAATCAGTTCAAAAGGGTTTTACTCTTATCGAATTAATGATCGTTGTTGCAATTATCGGTATTCTTGCTGCGATTGCGATACCTCAATACCAAAACTATGTTACTAAGTCGCAAGTTACACGTGTAGTTGGTGAGTTGGGTAGCCTACGAACACTCGTTGACTTATGTCTGACTGATGGTAAAGAGTGTGTATTTAACGTACCTGGTTCAAGCTTATTGGGTGCTGCTGGTGAAGAAGGTAAAATGCCGACTGGCGGTGAGAAAGTGAATGATCTTATGCAACCTACATTAGATTTCACTATGTCGACTGGCGCAGGTACAATTAAAGGTAAATTTGGTGTTGGCGCGAGTGGTAATTTGAAAGATAAAACAATTACTTGGACTCGTGCTGCTGACACTGCCGGTGGTAGCTGGACTTGTGATGCTGGTTCAATTGATACAAAATTTGCACCGTCAGGCTGTCCTGCAAAATCTGGCTCTAAATAAATTATTTTTATTAATAAAGGACCTCCCATATGGGAGGTTCTTTATTTAAAAGAGATGAATATGCGCCGTGAAGTTAAATTATCAGAATTAATAATCGTTACTTTTTTATTTTTTTTGGCAGGTGGTTGTACATATTATTATGTGAATACACTTGAACGCAATAAGCTACGTTTACAGTTGTATCCTTTGCAGGCAAAAATAGAACAACATGCGTTGCAATGTACTGAAAATAGTCCAACTTGGTTGGCGCAACTTTTAAAACAGACCACTTTGTCACACCATGCGCCCAATACCCAAATCGCTTATCTTTCTCCACAAGGGCAATTATTTCATTGTGAAAGTGGATATTTGGGGCTGCCGCTTTTATCTGCCAAAGTAAATGAAAATACACGCTTCCGTTATGCTAGTGTGTCCAAATTATGGACCAGTGATGCAGTTTTAGATTTGATTAAACAAAATAAAATGCAGTTAGATACGCCGATATTAAAACTATTACCCAACATACCTAAACCTGAAGATGTTCGTATTGAACAAATCACGGTAGGCGATTTGTTACTACATCGTGCAGGATTTAATCGTACAGGTTTAATGGGGGATGAAATGTTTAGATCTGGACAAACACCATTTTGTCCATCATCTTTGCAGCGATTGGCTCAAACACAACTTTCATTTGACCCAAACACGACCTATAGTTATTCAAATTTGGGTTATTGTTTGTTGGGAGAGGCTGTAGCAGCACAAACCCAAATGAGCTTCCAAAGTGGAATCGAAAAAAAATATGCTTTGGCAGAAAATGGAATCCAATTCTTAGACAATCAGCGTAAAGTAGATGAGGCGAAATATCTGTATGTTGAAACATCTTTAACGGGTTATGGCAATATTTATACAGCCTTTGATTTTCCTGCTTTAGCATCTTCGGCTGGACTATCTGGAAGCGCCAGTGCATTGGCTTTACAAGTGGCAAAAATGATTGAAAAACCGCAACCGAATATTTTGAGTCAACCAAAATTGGCTTGTGACATCACAAAACTAAGAGATTGTTACGGCTATGCTATGTTTCCTTATCAACAAGATGCAAATAGTTTAAAAGTATATTTCCGAGACGGAACTTTGCTAGGAGCAAGTTCCTTGGTTGTGGTAGATGATAAAGGTGGTGTTGTGACGTTATTGGCAAGTGGTCAAGCTGCTTTAGGTCACGCACAATATGACCAAACTAAAATGTTAATTTATCAAAACTTAAAGCAGCAATATCAGTAAATTTTATTTGCATTGCGTTGGAATGAGATAATTAGGGATTCCAATTGTTTTACAGTGATACTGTCCTGTGGTGCTGCGTATTAAATATATTTCTGCATTATTTTGTAGTGCAGATTTATTTTTTAAGCGACAACTTAAAACTTTACTTTCATCTGTATTGTAGCTAGGCAACGCAATGTCAATTTTGCATAGGGCTGTTTCTGATTTTATGTTTAAATCCGCATAAGTTAGAGTTGAGGGCGAACTTTGAGTAATAATAACTTCATAAGCGGGTTTAATTGAAGAAACTTCATAAAGTGCAGTATTCAGTCTGGTTTTTAAGGTAAAAAAGAAATAGCTTGAAATAGCGAGTGCAGATAGAACACCAACGATGGCGATAACAATCATTAATTCAATGAGGGTAAAACCTTTTTGCATATTTAACTCGAAAGGTGATATTTTTAACAAACTATGCAAAAAACATTCCATTTTAAAAATGTAATAAAAACATAATGTTGTGTTTTGTTTTAGGGCTTATATTAAAAAGTATAGAATTAACTGACAAAAAGTGTCAATCCTAAAAAAATATTAGGATTATTGATTGGTTGTCGTTAAAATCGAGTTTTCTATTTAATCCATTAAAAAATGAACAATCGCATTAAGTTTTTTCTAAGTCATCTATGTATTTCAGTTTTGGTGGCACTTATTGTAATTTGTGTGGTCTTTGTATTGTGGTATCCATCACCACTCGCAAAAGCTGCAGGCGTGACCCATATTTTTTTAATGTTATTGGTTATAGATGTAATTTTAGGGCCTCTGCTTGGTCTTTTGGTTTATAAAGAAGGCAAAAAAACCTTAAAAATGGATTTAACGGTTATTATTTTAATTCAAATCGCGGCATTAAGTTATGGTCTATATAGCATTGCACAAGCACGTCCTGTGTGGATTGCATTCAATAATGATCGTTTTGAACTGGTGCGTAATAATGAACTAAAAACTGAGAATATTACACATGTACAATCACAATATCAGCAACCTACATGGTTACAGCCACAATATGTCGCTGTTAAACAAGCAGTAGATCCACAGGAGCAACAAATTGAGCAAATGGGTGCTATGTTAAATGGTATTTCTTTGGCTCAATATCCTGAGCGCTACATTCCATTGGAACAAGTCATAGAGCAGATGAAAACCAAAGCTCATGCTTTGTCTGAGCTTAGTCAGTGGAATTCTGATATTGTTGTGCAGCAGAAAATTAAGGCATATCCACAGGCAACGGCATGGGTCCCTTTGGAAACATATGGTCTACCAATGGTCGTTTTAATTAATAAAGAGAAGGGTGAAGTGATTAAAATTGTCGATCTTCGTCCTTGGAAGTAAATTTTGAAGATAAAAAACCCGCATCTGCGGGTTTTTTTATAAGTTTAAATCTGACTCTGAATATAATTCTCTACACCGATAGACTCAATAAGGTCTAGCTGAGTCGTGGTCCAATCCAACCATTCTTCTTCTTTTTCTAAGATTTCTTGGGCTAGATCTCGAGTGACATAATCTAACTGTTCTTCTGCTATTTTAACTGCAGTTTGAATGGCTTCAATGTTCTCTTTGACCTTACGTACATCACAATTTAAAACTTCAACGGTATGCTGGCCGATATAGAGCTTACCTAGGTGTTGTAAGTTAGGTAAACCTTCTAAAAATAAAATACGTTCAATTATTTTATCAGCATGCTTCATTTGACGAATTGATTCTTTATATTCCGCAGATCCCAGTTGCTCAATGCTCCAATCGTTAAACATACGTGAATGAAGAAAATATTGGTTGATTGCAGTTAAATGATGATAAAGCACCTGATTTAACTGATTAATTACATCACGATTGCCTTTCATGTCTGACTCCTTAACTGCAATAAAGCTCGAACTAAGCAATATAAATTCGATATTAGAATAGAAATATCTTAAACAACAAAGTGCAAATTAGCGAGTATTTTATAGAACAGCAAATGAAAATCACAATCAAAACAAGGCGCTAATTTTCAGTGCTTTAATAAATAAAAACCCGCTTAGAGTCAGAAGCGGGGGAGGAGGAATGGTCTGAGACCATTGGTTTTATAATTATGATTGTTGAGGAAACTTAAAAATTTAGTTTATGCAGCAATTGCGATACGGGCTGCAATTTGTGCAACTTCATCACTGATGATCATACGTGCTTCAGGAGCACAGCGACCACAACAGGTGCCTAAATCGAGCATATCGCGAACTTCACGATAGCTTTCTGCACCATTGGCAATTGCATCTTTAATGTCTTGATCAGTAATACCACGGCACAAACAAACGTACATGAAATCAAACCAAGTGAATAAATGGGATAAGTAATATTATTGATAATTATTATCGTTTGTCAATAAAAATCATCTAAAAATACTTTTATGCTGATTGAGTTTTTGAATAAAAAATGTCATTTAAGCGGAAATCTGAGTAATGCTCAGATTTCCGTATGAGACTTCTATTCTTTTAGAATTTGATATTCAGTGATGGGCTTAAGCGGTATTTACTAACTTATTGATTAAGAATAACCACACCATCCATTTCAACTAGTGCACCTTTTGGTAGGCTAGCTACACCGAGTGCTGCGCGTGCTGGGTAAGGTTGAGCAAAGTATTCGCCCATAATTTGGTTGACCAATTGGAAGTTAGAAAGGTCAGTGAGGAAAATATTCAGCTTAGCAATATCTGCTAGCGTGCCACCTGCAGCTTCACATACCGCTTTTAAGTTGTCGAATACACGGCGAATTTGAGCTTCAATGCCTTCTACCAGCTCCATGCTATATGGATCTAAGCCAATTTGACCTGATAAATACAAAGTGTCGCCCACTAAAATGGCTTGTGAGTAAGTACCAATTGCAGCGGGTGCATTTTCAGTATGGATTACCTGGCGGGACATCTATTTCTCCTATTATCATCACAGACATATCACATATAATTATGCGTTGTGTCAGGTTAGCTGGCAACTTTCGCAGGCTCAGCAATGGCAACAGGTTGTGCCAAACGACTGATGCGTGGGAAGCCAAAATGCATTCTTAAATTACGGATAATTTCGGCAATTTGTTTACGGTTATGTACAACGATATTCACATAGGTTTTTTCTTCATGTGAGCGGACAGTTTCTACACCTATTTTTTCTTTACGGCATAGATAGATCAGTTCTGAAATTTGCTCATCATTTAACAGCATGTTTAAGCATAAATAGGCTGTAAAACTAATGTCTTCACTGTCTTCTGTTGTCCAGTGTAAAGGCATGATATTTTCAGGATGTAAATGCTGTTCATGCAATAAATTATGACAACGTGAACGGTGCACAATCAAACCACGACGTGATAAATGCCCTTGTATTGGATCACCTAAAACCGGGTTACAGCAGTGCGCATATTTAACGTCGACACCATCTGTGCCCAAGATCAAGCGTGCAGAATTTGAAGTCTGAATAGTATCTTGAGCATATAAATGATTAGCAACCAATTGAGGCAGTAAATCACCCACGGCAATCTGTTCAAACAATTGTTCTTTATCATTTAAATGACGCCAATTCAGCACATTTTCCCAATCTGCTAATGTCAAATCACTCACAGAACGGTTAAAGAGCTTTAATGCACGATTTAAAGCTTGCTGACCAACTAAACGTTGTTCATCTTGGTCTTGGTCACGGAGGATATTTTGTAATGCGCGGCGGGCTTTTTGGGTATTAATAAAGCTTAGCCAGTCAGGGTTTGGTGTTGCAAGAACATCAGTGATAATTTCAATCACTTGACCACTCAGTAATGGTGTTGAAAGGGGCTTGGTTTCCCCATCAATTTTCGCACCAACGGCATGGTTGCCCAAAAATAAGCTTGCTGAATAAGCGAAATCAACCGCTGTGGCACCCTGAGGGAGTTCATGCAAATGACCGTGTGGGGTATAAACCCAAATTTTCTCTTGATGTAGATAATCGAGTAATTCACTAAATGTGGTCTTGGCACATGCGCCATCGACTAACACGTTTAAATTTTGCATGGAGGCTTGGATCGCTGAGCGACAAGCTTGTGGTGCATTTTCACCGAGAACCACACCAAAGCGCGCCGCTTTACGCATCAACTCCGTTTGGATGGTCAGCGATAAAATGGTCTTTTCACCTTTTAAGCGCATCATCAGTGACTGGTTGCCACCTGGGAGTGGGCGACGGATATGATCGGCGTAATTAAGGACTTTAAAGCTTTCTTTGAGGATGTCAGCAAGTCGGTCACAGTCTGCGATGCTTTGTAAAATAATTTCAAAGGCATGACTATGAGTGAGCTCTTGCAGATCGATATCGTTTTTTACGAAGTGGCGAAGTAATTCAATATTATTATTTTTCTTTTTAATTCGACCTGAAATATGGTGCTGTTCAAGTAGGGTGGTAAGGTTGTTTTCCCACTTGGTTTGGTATTCGCAGCGTTTCGGTTTGGTTTGTAATAAAGCTTCTTGAACATTGTTATACATATCTAAGTCGAGATTTTGATAACACAAATGTTCAAGGTTGTCGGCCATTTCATTCATACCGACAAGGCGTGCCATAGGCACAAAAATTTCAAAAGTTTCTTGGGCAATACGAGCACGTTTGTCAGGGCGTAAAGCACCCAGTGTGGTCATATTGTGATAACGATCCGCAAGTTTAATAATAATGACACGTGGGTCTTGTAGGGTGGCTTGCAAAATTTTACGGAAGGATGCAGCTTTATTATATTCTTTATCACTAGAATGGCTGAGTTTGGTGACGCCGTCGACGAGTTCAGCAACGGTCAGACCAAATTTTTCAGTAATATCTTGTTTAGTAAATTCAGTATCTTCGATGACATCATGTAGTAAAGCGGCCATTAAAGTTTCCGCATCCAGACGCATATGCGCCAAAATACAGCTCACCGCAATCGGGTGAAGGATGTAGGGTTCGCCACTTTTACGCGTAATACCATCATGGGCAATATCCGCATAGTCGCAAGCTTCAAGCACGCGTTCGACATCACTTACTGAAAGGTAAGCGTCGATTATCACATTTAACTGTTGCTTGGCTTGGCTGACCATTGGGCCTGGCATAGAACACCCTTTTACTACTGATTTACAAATGAAACGGTTAATACTTTAATGAAATGCATATTGCATGACTTGTCAATTTTTTAGTTTAAAAAAATGAAAATCTTTTTCGCTTGCTTTGCACTTCTTAAGCTTATGTTATAACTGTTCTGAGTGAAATATTAAAGAGAATCCATAAAAAAAGCCTAGTTAAAAACTAGGCTTTTAAGGTCAGGTTTATCTTATTGGAAAGAAAAACCGTCTAAGTTTAGGTTATTTGCAGAAAGTGCAAGGTCTAAACTTGAAGTTTGGTAGTCTTGTTCACGTTGTTTCAAAATGTCTTTAGAAACGTGACCCGCTGCGATTTCACGAAGAGCAACAACGGTTGGTTTGTCATTGTCCCACTCAACAGTAGGTTCGATACCTTGACGTGCCAATTGACGCGCGCGTTTGCTTGCCACTAGTACAAGCTCAAAGCGGTTGTCTACATGGTCTAAACAATCTTCAACGGTTACGCGTGCCATAAGAATTCTCGTTTGAATATAAATTTTTAACAGACTGTGCAGTATAAGGTGCTTTGTCTATAGACTCAAGTTTTAATCACTGTTCTGTAGGGGTGATTAATTTCTCAATCAGTTTTTCATGGCGCATGGCTTGTTGTTTTAAAACAAGACGATTGGCAATAATCACAGACTCTAAGTCATGCAGTGCTTTATTAAAGTCATCATTAATAATGACATAGTCAAAATTAACATATTGCTGCATATCTTCTACGGCACAGCTGAGACGATGTTCAATCACTTCAACAGAGTCTGTACCACGATTGGATAAACGTTGACGTAAATCGAATTGACTCGGAGGAAGAATAAAAATTTGTCTAGATTCAGGAAAAAGTTTACGAACCTGTTCAGCACCTTGCCAGTCAATTTCAAGTAAAACGTCATGACCTTTGGCCAATTGTTCTTTTACTGTGCGCTGCGCAGTACCGTAATAATTACCAAAAACTTCTGCATATTCAATGAAGCCGCCTTCATTCACCAAAGATAGAAAATCTTCTTTTTTAGCAAAATGGTAATGTACGCCGTCTAATTCGCCAGGACGCTGACCACGAGTGGTATGAGAAACAGAGACATGTAAATTGTTTACACGTTCAAGCAGGGCTTTAACGAGGGATGTTTTGCCCGTTCCCGAAGCAGCAGAAACGACAAACAAGAGACCCGACATGATATTTTTCCTGATATGATAAAATATCTTCTCTATTTTAGAGTAGACGCGCGCCAAACAAAATAGTCAGACGTCTATTGTTTACATTTATTTCAAGTGATACCCGTAAAATTGAGTGGGCATTGAGGATTCTATGGAAATTGTTTTAGCTAATCCACGCGGTTTCTGTGCAGGTGTTGATCGCGCCATCGCGATTGTGAACCGTGCACTGGAATGCTTTAACCCCCCAATATATGTGCGTCATGAGGTAGTACATAATAAATTTGTGGTGGACGACTTGCGTCAACGCGGTGCGATATTTGTGGATGAACTGGATGAAGTGCCAGATGATAATATCGTGATTTTCAGTGCGCATGGTGTATCTAAAGCGGTACAACAAGAAGCTGAGCGCCGTGGGCTAAAAGTATTTGATGCGACGTGCCCTTTGGTGACCAAGGTACATATAGAAGTGACCAAGTACGCACGTGAAGGCGTGGAAGCGATTTTGATTGGTCATGAAGGTCACCCAGAAGTTGAAGGGACAATGGGTCAATATGACACCAAGAATGGTGGCTCGATTTATTTGGTTGAAGATGAACAAGATGTTGCTGATCTAAAAGTGGTGCATCCTGAAAAAGTAGCGTTTGTAACTCAGACAACGCTTTCTATAGACGATACAGCAAAAGTCATTGATGCCTTACGTCAGAAGTACCCTGAAATTCAGGGGCCGCGCAAAGATGATATTTGTTATGCCACTCAAAACCGCCAAGATGCCGTACGTGATCTTGCCGAACAATGTGATGTTGTATTGGTCGTTGGTTCACCGAACTCTTCGAACTCGAATCGATTGCGTGAGTTGGCTGAACGGATGGGTAAGCATGCGTATTTGGTAGACAATGCAGATCAGTTGCAGCAAGAATGGTTTAATGAACACACTAAAATTGGTGTAACTGCAGGAGCATCTGCACCTGAAATATTAATTAAACAAGTAATTCAGCGTCTACAAGATTGGGGGGCAAAAGCACCGCAAGAGTTGGATGGTCGCGAAGAAAATATTACATTTAGTTTGCCAAAAGAGTTACGTATTCCTGTAACTCAAGCATAAAGTGTTAATAACTTAACATTCTGAATTTTTTTAAGAATTGACAGATAATTGCTTTTTGGCAATTATCTGTTTTTTTATGCCTTTTATCCTTATTTGTGTTTGTTTTGTAATTTAATTAGATATTATTTTTAATAGGGTAAAGTTTGGCGCGCCTTGGGGGGAGTATGCAGAAAAATAATGGATTTACGTTAATTGAGCTGATTGTGACAATTGCTGTGATAGCAATTATTGCGGGAATGGCAGCGCCATTTATGAATAATATGCTTTTAAATCAGAATCTAAATAAAAGTACGAATACTTTAATCTCGGTAATGAATGAGGCAAGAGCTCAAGCTGTATTAAATCGTCAAAATGTAGAGGTTGATCTTTCATTAAATACTGTTACCCCGAGTAGCGCTGAAAAAGAAAAAATGAGAGAAAAGCTTTTGTTTGGGTGGAGTCCTTCTGGTAAATCTGAATTAAAAACATCAGTTAGCCCTATTGTATTTGATATGACAGGAAGAGTGAGTAGTTCAATGACTGACGTAGTCATTGAAGTCTGTAACGAAAATTCCGGAGAGAAATCAAAGATAATTACGATTTCAAGAATGGGGATAATTCAACAAATTGTAGAGGGTACTTGCTAATGCATCATTACATATCAGTACAGAAAGGTTTGGGATTGATGGAGGTCCTAGTCGCGCTATTAGTGCTAGCAATAGGCGTGCTTGGATTTATTGCATTGCAATATCGTGCAATTGAGGCATCGGCTGAAAGTACCTATCGAGTAGAAGGCATGAGTTTGGCTCGTGATTTTGCCGAGCGCATTCGTGTAAATCGGGGTGCTTTGGAAAAATATAAGTCTGAAATAACAACGCCGGCTGAACAAAAAACGTCTACTAAAAACTGTTATCAGACCGCATGTGATGCAGATGAAATGGCTGATTTTGATGTTTCTGAAATTGTTAAAAAAGCACATGAAAAAGCTATGGCAGTAAATTTGATTGATTGTCAGGGGAATGATGATGGTCGTGCATGTATATATGTCGCGTGGGGGGAGACAAGCCCGACGAATGAAACGGATGCAGGGGCTGGTGGATGTACTAACTCGACTTCTTATGATCCAAGTTCAACATGCCTGATCATGGAGGTGTACTAATATGAAACTTCAACATGGTTTTACATTAATTGAGTTAATGATTGCATTAGCATTGGGTTTGATTGTTTCTGCTGCAGCAATATTGATGTTTATTACGGCTCAAAAAAGTTATGCTTTACAACAAGGTATGGCTAATTTGCAGGATAATACCACTTTTGGTTTGAATTATATTACTGACGAAATTAGATCTACTAATTTAAACAATATTAAATCCATCATAAATGACGAAACAACATATGGAGGAATAGTATTTACATCTGCTGCAAATGCACGAACTATTCCTGCAACTGATACCGTACCCAAAAAAGTATTTAGTAATTTATATCCAACATTAATAGGCGCTAATACGGCGGAATCTTTTTTGACATCTAGTGGGATTCATTCATCTAATGTCTCTTGTGCTGATGTAATAGATAATGGTTGTGAGTCGGGTGATGTGTCTAGTGATCAATTAGTTATTCAATACAAACCTCAATATGTCACAGATGATAAAGGAACAACAGTTACATCAGATGATATGTGGTTTGGGGGATACGATTGTGAAGGTAATAAAATTGAATTTTTAAAAACAGAACCTGCAAAGCGAATTATTGTACAGCGCTATTTCTTAAGGGAAGATACCGATAAAGGTACTGAACCAAATGAATCACTTTCTTTAGCTTGTGATGCAGGGTGGTATTGGGAGTCTTATAAAAATAGCGCTTCTGCAGACGTCAATCCAACAGTATTAACTGATTTTGGTGGTCAGGGTGAAATTATAATGAAACGAGTTGACCACTTTCGGGTTTTATTTGGGATTCATACGAAAAATGGTTATGAATATATTTCTCAAGAAAAATATATGGATTTAACAGAAGAGCCTAAACCACGAATTTTATCTGTTCAGTTAGGGTTATTAGGCCGTTCGACTCAAAGTGTTGGGAGTGATTCTGCTTTTAAGGATGATCAAGAGTTTAAAATTTTGGATCAAACTGTCGTTGTTAAAACGCCAACAACTAATTCATCTTCTAAGTACGTAAGACAAGTTGTTTCGCAAACGATTGCGTTACGTAACACGTTTGGGGAGCGAGGAAAATGAAAAATCAAAATGGTGCAACCTTGATTGTTGTATTGGTACTTTTATTGGCGATAACTGTAATCGGGACATTAGCTATAAAAAATAGTGTAGTGGGTTTAAGCATTGCTACAAACAGCCAAGCTCAACAATTACTTTTACAAAATGCTGATTCAGCTTTTTTTAGCGTGGAAAAAGAAGAGAACTTAATTCAAAGTTTAACCACGAGTGGAATGTTTGGTTATATCAGTGGGGCTGAAAATAAAGATAAAGAATTAGTATTTTGCTATAGAGGTGATAAGGCGGACTTTTTTGATATTAATCGTGCCAGCATTATGCAATGGGAAGGTGGACAGTCAAAACCAACAGCAAATGCAATGGGAATGGATGGTTATTGCAGTACATCAACATCTGCTACAAGCAACTTTTTTACGAGTGGTCGTAAGGCTGTTATTACTCAAGTTGCTGTGAAATATTCAACTCAGTCTGATGCGGATCCATTTTATGGAATGCAGTTCGGTTCTGATGAAAAGGGTGTGAAGTTTGAAAAAAGTAAACCAGTGAAAGTGTTCGCTGTTTCGATTATGCCTGCGCTCAGCACAGCAGATCGCTCGAAAATTGATACTTGTTTTAATGCAAGAATGAATGAAGTTTCCATACCTGATGGTACGACAAAACCATCTAAAGTTGATCCCATCGAGGATGATCCAACTAAAAGTGTGACGGAATGTTTGTCGGGGTTAAATGTTCCATATACTTCACATGCGACTGAGTATGTGATTGCACAAGATTTTACGTGATTTGGGAGTAAGAAAAGATGAAAAAGATTGAACAGAATGCGATAAAAAAATCCTATCGTCAGAAAATTCTTGCGACCAGTATCGCAGCAATTTATACGGGTCTAGTAGCATCAAGTGTAGCGCAAGCAAGTGATATTGATATTTATCAGGAGGCCAAGTCGGGTGATATTACCTTGATGTTTGTGCTTGATATTTCGGGCAGTATGGGTAATTCTGATTCAGGAACAACAGGAAGTAGGATTCAACGTTTAAAAATTGCAATGACCGATTTATTGCAAGGGAATACAACAAAAAAAATATTGCCAATTAGTGACGATAAGGTAATTGGTATCTCCACTTTAGGGGCTAAGTATAATAATAATAATTATAATACTGGTGCAGTATTAGTTCCAGCAAGACGGTTAGACTGCGTATATGGTGCGGTTGGTTGTTTTAATATGCCTAATAATGGGAAAACCCATAGGCAAATTTTGATCGATCAAGTAAATAGTCTTACAGCTTCTACTAATACACCAACCTCTCGTTCATACAGTGAAGCTATAGCATATTTAATGGGGGAGACAACTTCTGGCACAACTGGAAGTGGTTACGCTTATTCAGATGATACAACAAAAAATGCTGCGACAAATAAATACCAAAAGCCTGCATCACTAGTGCAAACAGATGCAATAAAAAAATGTAGTGGTCAAGGTGTCTATATTTTGACTGACGGTGACCCTGTAAATGATAGCAGTCCTAGAGCTCTTATGAAAAAGGCACTGGGTGCTTATGGTAATGCTTTTACATGTACGGATAATAGCACTTGGGCATGTAGTCATCAGCTGGCTGAGACATTATTAGACCCGACTAAAAATCCAGTTAATTTAAAAATTAAAACTGCGATGGTTGGGTTTGGTAATTCTTTTAACTCTGTACCAAGTTTTGATAAGGCTAAAACTCGTGCTGAAAATTTGGCAGCGGTGGATGCTTCCAATGCTAGTACGAACCAAAAGAATGCGGCTAAGTTAGGAATTATTGGTGAGGGTGGGTGGTATTCGGGAAAAAGTTCTGAGGATATTGTAAATAGTGTTAATGCCTTTTTAGGTGACTTAGGAGTGGCAATACCAACTGTTACGACGGGCTCACCTTCTGTTCCGCAAGACGCTTTAAATCCATCAGTTATTCAAAATTTTGCATATTATCCTCAATTTCAACCAACCCCAGAGAAAAGCTTTCAACTTTGGGCCGGTAATTTAAAAAAATATGCAGTCATTGACGGTGTATTAAAAGATAAAAATAAAAATAAAATTTTGGATGATGATGGTGCGATTAAAAATAATTATGATCTGTGGGCCGCATCAGTTGTTGACGCAAATAAAGAAAGTGATGAGTTTACAGAGGGCAGCACTAAGTTTGCATTGCGTGGAGGAGTGTTTTCTCAACTAAAATTAGGGTTTAGTGCGAGTGATAACACTAAAGAGCAACGTAAAGTATTAACAAATCGAGATGTAAATTCAGGTGTTTGGAGTGGTGGGACTAAACTTAGACAGGTCACTCGGGCTGATCTAACAAATAGTGTCTATAAAGCCGATAATGCAAATAATAGTTATCTTATGGCTTTGCTTGGCTATAACGTAAATGATTTAAACAACCCAACATCAACAACTTTAAATAAAGAGTTACGCCAAATCGGTGCAGTAATGCACTCATCTCCTTTATTAATTACGAATAAGGGTAAAATTGCATACGATAAAGATGTTAAGCGACTCAGTTCTGAGGGGCGTGAAGATTACATTTTATTTGGTACTACACAAGGTGTTTTACATGTCGTTAAAGCTGGAAAACAACGTTTAGAAAATGGCGATATTGTAGTTGGTGATAAAAATGGATCTGGAAGTTCTGATGCAGGTGGTGATGAAGTATTTACATTTGTGCCAAATGAAATGATTGAAAAGCAAAAAAATGCTTTTCTAAAATATGATTCTACAAATGGCGGTGTTAATAATCTTTATTATGGTATAGACGGGCCGTGGACGGCTTATACTGAATATGTGGTAGATGATAATGGTTACCTGACCGTTGGTTCTGGAAAGGGAACACAAAAAGGCAGACAGATGGTTTATGGTGGGCTGCGTATGGGCGGAAATAGTTACTATGCGCTAGATCTGCAAAATATGAGCGATCCAAAGCTGAAGTTCCATATAGATCCAGAAAAGCAAAAAGTTTTCTACAATAATTCGTCAAAGTCATTTAATCAACTTCAACATATGGGACAAAGTTGGTCTAAACCAGCAATTGGTTGGATTAATTGGAAGGACTCAACAGGAAAAACGACTCGTAAGCAAGTAATGTTTGTTGGTGGTGGTTATGATGCAAAAACTGGGACAACAGCATGTAATACTGGTACAGATACGACTTCCAAAAATGTAGGTTATGAATGCCCTAAATATGCACCGACAAGCTCTGCTCCAGCAAAAGGGGCTGGTGTTTATATGTTTGATGCACAAAATGGTGATTTATTATGGTGGTCGAGTGCGAGTGCTACAACTAGTACAGCAGTACCTTTAGCATCTAATGTATCAACAATGATTAATAGTGTTGTTAGTGAGATCCGAACTGTTGATCGCGACGGTGATGAACTCATTGATAATATTTACTTTGGAGATTTGGGTGGTCAAGTATTTAGGGTTGATTTAGACAATAAAGCAACGGCTCTAGGCAATATTGTTAAAAAGCCTGTTCGATTACTGAATTTGAGTAAAACTGGTGGGATGAGTCCACGTTTTTATGATATGCCAGCATTTTCATTATATAGTGACCAAGGTGATGTTTTTGCACTTATCAGTATTGGCTCTGGAAATAGAAGTAAGCCGTTGCAGGATTATGCCTCAGGTGCAGATTATGAAGCGGTTTATAATGTTTATGATAAAGATGTTGCTAATAAAAATTTGATGTCATTATCTGCATATAGTACACAAGATATTATAAGAACAAATCTTGTTGCGATTACGGATGAGGATCGTAAGGATGATACTACGCTTAAAGCACCTTATGCTTCGACAAAAGGTTGGTATTATGAATATAAAAACTGTTCTGGTTCAGACTCATGTAATAACTACAAATTTCAAAGTGAGAAGGTATTTGGCACCCCAATCGCAATGAATTACGTACTTTACGTAACTACTTTTGATGGTTCCCGTCCAGGTATTTCTGGAGATTGTGGTGCTGGTGTCAAAGGTGAAAGTTATCTTTCGCGTTTATGTTTGCCATATGGTCAGTGTGATAAAACAAAATTTGGTACTGAATGGTATGGTAAAGATGAAATAGGTGTAGGTATTCATACAGGCACAGTTGTCAGTGTTGATGACGGGTCTGGTAGTGGAACTGGCGGTGGAAATGGTGGTGGAAATGGTGGTGGAACTGGCGGTAGTGAAAACAATTATTGTTTAAGTACTGGGGCTCGAACTATTTATAATGGTATGGGTGGTAATCCAGGTGAAGCGAGTAGGATTTGTTTAATTCCTCAGCGTTGGTATGCCAAGTTACAATAGGTGGGCGGTATGTATAACAAAAATACGTTATTGGCTCAAAAAGGTTTTACTTTAATTGAGTTGATGGTTGTCGTTGTCATCATTGCAATACTTGCAGCTATTGCTATTCCTAGTTATCAAGCTTATGCAAGAAAATCTTTAGCATCGCAAGCACAACAAACGATGAAACAAATCGCTGTGGATTTGGAGAAGCATAAAACGCGTAATTTTAATTATTTAAATTTTAATGCTTCATCCAATTTGTTGGTTGTGCCTAATGGTGCGACGGGCACTGATATTAAATATAATATTAGTGTTCGAGATGGAGCGAATACAGCAAATACTTTAAGTAATTCATCTTCTACCGGGCAAAGTTGGGCAATTATGGCTACATCAACTGATGAGAGAAATAATAGTTATGTAGTCACAAGCACGGGTGTACAGTGTTTTAAGCAAGGGAAGACAATAGGTTTTGATTGTTCCGGAGCAGAGTCATGGTAAGAAAAAATGGCTTTACACTTGTTGAATTGATGATTGTTGTTGCGATAGTTGGAATACTTGCAGCATTTGCATATCCCTCATATCTTCAATATGTGAAAAAAACTAAACGTACTGATATGCAAGCAAATATGTTGCAAGTTGCTGCACAAATTCAGCGCTTTAAAATTGCTAATTTTAAGGTAACAGGTGCAACTATGACTGATATTGGTATTAAGACTACATACCCGATTCAGGGCAATCCTTTGTATATGTTAGAACTGCAATGGCTTGATGATAGTGGAGTTATTGATACATCCTCACCCTTAGGTTCAGAAAGGTGGTTATTAGTTGCTACACCAATTGCAACTTCAACTCAGCACCTTGATGGGCATATTGCACTAAATTATAAAGGTGAGCGGTGTTGGACTGTTGGTACAGATAATTCTGGTACTGCTTGTACTCCATCTGCCACCTCTAACTGGGACGGTAAATAACCTCAAATTCAAAATTGTGGATAAACACTTTTTGATCTTTCATTCAGGGCAAATTTCACGTAAAATATTGCCCTCTATGAAAGGGGTTTGAAATGTATCGATGGTCGGTACAGGGATAATCCGTAAAAACTATAAGGTTCTATCATGGTTGTTATTCGTCTTGCACGCGGTGGTGCTAAAAAACGTCCGTTCTATCAAATCATTGTGACTGATAGCCGTAATGCACGTGACGGTCGTTTCATCGAACGTATCGGTTTCTTCAACCCTACAGCTCAAGGTAAAGCAGAAAAACTTCGTTTAGATGCTGACCGTTTTGCTCACTGGGTTTCACAAGGTGCTCAACCTTCAGAACGTGTTGCTTCTTTAGCTGCTGAAGCTAAGAAAGCTGCAGCTACTGCTTAATTAGTAGTAGGTTACCCATGACACCAACACAGAATGTTCCCGAAGATCGTATTCAGATTGGACAGCTACGTTCAGCATATGGATTAAATGGGTGGCTCTGGGTCTATTCCAATACAGAACCTATGAGCAATATTTTTGACTACCTCCCTTGGTACATTGAGACCAAAGCAGGTTGGCAAACAGTAGATGTAAAACGTTGGAAACCACATGGCAAAGGCTTGGTTGTTTCGCTAAAAGGTGTGAGTGATCGTACCGCGGCAGATAACTTGGTTGGCGCAAATATCTGGATCTCTAAATCGCAACTGCCTCAAGCAGGCGTGGACGAGTATTACTGGTCAGATTTGAAGGGCTTAACAGTGTTAGGTCTTGGAGAAGATGAGCAAGAAGTCAACCTCGGTCAAATCCACGAATTGTTTGAAACAGGTGCTAACGACGTTATGGTAGTTCGCGCTACTGCTGACAGCGTCGATAGCGAAGAGCGAATGATTCCATGGCATAAAGATGTGGTACAGCGTGTTGATCTCGAAGCTGGTCGTATCTACGTAAATTGGGGCGTAGATTATTAATCCTTTAAGGATTGACGCAGCAGGAAAATAGAGGAGTCTGCGATGTTTTTTGCAGTCATTACGCTTTTTCCTGAAATGTTTGAAGCGATTACAGCCTACGGTATTAGCGGGCGCGCAGCAAAACGTGACATTGTGCAAGTTCATTGTATCAATCCACGCGAATTTGCTGAGGGCAACTACAAAAGAGTGGATGAACGTCCATTTGGTGGTGGTCCAGGTATGGTGATGATGGCTGAGCCATTAGCGAAAGCAATTCATCGTGCCAAAGAGCTTGCCAAGCAAGCGGGTGCTGTTCATGTCCCTGTGGTGTATATGTCGCCGCAAGGAAAGACCTTAAATGAACCTGCGGTACAAGATTTCGTCAAATATGATGGTTTGATTGTATTGTGTGGTCGTTATGAAGGTGTAGATGAGCGTTTGATCCAACAATATGTTGATCAGGAATGGTCAATAGGCGATTACGTTTTATCTGGTGGTGAACTCCCTGCGATGGTTTTATTGGATAGTGTGATTCGGAGACTTCCGGGTGCAATGTCTGATGAGCAATCACATGTGCAAGACTCATTTGTGGATGGTCTTTTAGATTGCCCACAATATACCAAGCCAGACCATTTTGAAGGTTTAGATGTTCCTGAAGTATTAAAATCGGGACATCATGCCAATATTGAGAAATGGCGGTTTTTGCAGCGATATCAACGCACTTTAGAACGCCGACCTGAGTTGGTTGAAAAAGTTGAATTGACCAAGCAGCAAAAGAAATGGCTAAAAGATTCCAAGGTTTAAATTTTTTAAATCTTATATTAGGCTCTTTATGCATTGAAGCGGTCAAGCATAAAGGGAAAGTCAATCGGGTCTATGCGCTTTAGCCTCTAGCCCCAGCGATGATTAGACCTCTTCTAACTCGCATAATCGGAGATACCCCATGAGCGGTAAACATCCTTTAGTACAAGCTGTTGAAAATGCACAGTTGAAACAAGACATCCCTGCTTTTGCTCCTGGTGACACAGTAGTTGTTCAAGTAAAAGTAAAAGAAGGTGAGCGTGAACGTCTTCAGGCATTTGAAGGTGTTGTAATTGCTAAGAAAAACCGTGGTTTGAACTCTGCGTTCACAGTACGTAAAATTTCTAGCGGTTTCGGTGTTGAGCGTGTATTCCAAACTCACTCACCAATCGTTGCTGGTATCGAAGTGAAACGTCGTGGTGACGTTCGTCGTGCTAAACTTTACTACCTACGTGAATTGTCTGGTAAAGCTGCACGTATTCGTGAAAAATTACCAGCTCGTAAAGCAAAATAATTTGTTTTACAACGCTGTAAAAAAATGCGCCTTTAGGCGCATTTTTTTATGCATGAAAGAAAGTTATAAACCTTGAAGTTTCAAACGATTGGCATGTTGACGGTAGACTGAAACAGGGTCTGGTGCAAATAGTCCCTTCAAGCCCAATACTTGATTAACTTCATCGAAATGGTTCCACTTATAATTATCACGGACGGTTTTACCCAATTTACTGCTACATTGGCTCACTAAGCCGTCGTTCGGTTGTCCGCTAAATGCAATTGGCTCCATTGCAGTAAAGATCGTATCTGGATCAAGTAAGTTGGTGGTGTTAGATATACCTGTCCATGAATAGAAGCTAATGCCATTGGCAACACTTGAGCCATCAACACATTTGGTTGCAGGCATACCGAGTGGAAATTTTGCGTTAAAGGCTTTCACACCCGGTTGAGACATACTGTAGATCGAAGCTTTAAAATTTGAAGGGAGGTTAGACTGCTGGGCGAAGTTAATCACTGGGGTCATTAAGGCATCCATAACAGTCGCTAATACGCCATTTAAAATCGGGACACTCTGTACTAAATCTGCCACAGGTGAACCGTCATTGGTTCCTGCGACCGTACTGACAGAGGCAACCAAATCAGGTCGTACACCCGCAATATATCGAGCCGTAGGGCCACCATGTGAGTGACCAATTAAATTCACTTTAGGTTTGCCAGTAATCGCAACCACTTGTTCAACTTGGTCTAACAGTTGTTCACCGCGAACTTCAATGGACTCCAACGGGGAGATTTGTGTAGCAAAGGCCGTAGCCTTATGGCTTGCTAAATCAGGGAGAACTTGATACCAATAATCTAGACCAAAAACGGCACCGCCTAAGCGATTAAAACCAAACATCCCGTGTACAAACACTAGGGGGTATTTGGTTTCAGCATAATTGTCGATGACTTTTTTAGTGGTCGCTTGCTGTATACCCAATGCAGCATGCGTTTGGGTCACTGCCATACTTGCAAGGAGCGTGGCACAGAGCAATTTTTCATTCCTTTCTTTTTGTTTTGGTTTTCAAACTTTGATTCAGTTTAGTTTGGAAATAGACAAAATTGCCTATCTGACAATTTTTATTGTCATTAAGGATTATAAAAAAGGAAAGAAAAATGTGAGAACTAATCGATAGAATGAAAGATATTTTGTACATTGATTAATGAAAATATCATTAAACCCTGAATTTACAGGGTTTAATGTATAGCTTTACTAAATTATAAACCTTGAAGTTTTAAACGATTGGCATGTTGACGATAAACATCGACAGGATCTGGTGCGAACAACGCTTTGAGACCAAGCACTTGGTTGACTTCATCTAAATGGTTCCAGTTGTAGTTATCACGAATGGTTTTACCAAATTTGGCACTACAGCGTGATACGAGGCCATCATTGTCTTTTCCGCCATCGATCAGTAATGCGGTCACTTTTAGTGCTGAGTCTAAATCTAAAATATTGGTGATTTGGCCCACACCTGTAAATGAATAGTTATAAATGCCTTTCTCAACGCTATTGCCATCAGCGCAATTGGATTTAGGCAAGCCCAGAGGGAATGCGGAGTTATACTTTGCAGAACCCGCTAGCGTTAAACTTGAACCACCTGCCAATGCGTCATGAGGATAAGTCGTTGGATCTAGACCTTGCGCCCAAACAATGGCTTTAGAGACAAAATTCACAGCTCCGACTAAGGGTGCTTCGACAGCGGTGCCTTCAGCTTTTAAAATTAAGTCTGCAACAGGGGAGCCTTGATGAGGTCCTGCAACACTGGTTAATGAAGCAACTACATCTGGGCGAACACCGGCAACATAACGAATTGTTGGCCCACCATGGCTATGTCCAATCAAATTCACCTTATCCGCACCAGTGAGTGCTCGGATTTCAAGGACTTGTTGTAGAAGCTGTTCGCCACGTACTTCGGTGGAGTTAAACGGCGATACGCGCGTTGCCCAGACATTTGCACCATTGCGGGCAAGATCAGGCAGGATTTGATACCAATAGTCGAGTCCAAATGAGTCCGTACCGACGGTAATGAAACCACCCATACCATGGTTAAATACGATTGGATATTTGGTCTTTGCATAGCTAGAACTAGCTTTGGCGGTGACTTGGGTTGCTTGCGATGCAGATACATTACCGATGAATGTAGCTGCAATTAAACCTGCTAAAAATGGTCCGTATTTCATGAGCGATCCTCAATGTATTATTGTTTTATGACAATATTTATTGTCACTTCTAATAAAGCAATAAAGATCACCTGTTGCAAATTGAAAAAGATTAACTGCGCCGCTAAATGTAACAAAATAAAAGATCAAGAACTTCAGATTGATAAAAGTAAATAAGAGGGCCGAAGCCCCCTTAGTGAATTGAAACGTCAACGATAAAAATTAAAGTCCTTGCAGTTTTAAACGGTTAGCATGTTGACGGTACAGTGCCACAGGATCTTGTGCAAATAGACCCGTTAAGCCGAACATCATATTGGCTAAATCGGTATGGTTAAGTTTGTAGCTGTCGTTAATGACTTTACCGATATAAGCACTACAACGTGCAACCATACCGTCATTGTCTTTATTACCATAAGACAATGGCCCGAGTTGCATCAGGATCGTGTCGATATCAAGTAGGTTCGTGGTTTGCGCAACACCGGTCCATGAATAGTATTGAATGCCTTTGCTGTCGACTTGCTTTAAGTTCTTACTGCAATTTTCTGAAGACGCCAAAACACCGTCAGCTACAGCAGATTTTGCAACCGTACTGTTAAATGTAGCAGAACCTGTTTGTGATAGTGATTTCATTGAAGCATCGAAATCAATTTCAAGCTCTGGTTTTGCCTGACCTAAAGCAATCAGTGGGCCGACAATATAATCACCTAAAATATTGAAGGCAGTACGAGAAAGTGAGTTGCCTTGAATATCATCCGCTACTTTAGAGCCGTGATAGGTCCCTGCAACACCTGTAATAGACGCAATGTACTGTGGTTTTGTTTGAGCCACATACAATACAGTTGGACCACCATGAGAGTGACCGATTAAGTTAAGTTTTGGCTTCCCTGTAATAGCCAAAACATCTTCAACTTGTGCAATTAACTGCTCGCCACGATGTGCTGTGGTGTTTGCAGGAGATAATTGCGCGGCGAATACGGTTGAGCCATTTCGTGCCATATCTGGCAAGATTTGGTACCAATAATCTAGTCCGATGGTGTCAGTGCCGATACGTGACCAACCGAGCCAACCATGCACCATTAAAATTGGATATTTGGTTTTTGCGTAGTCAGATTTTGCCGTTTCCTTCACCTGGAGGGCGCTAGGCGCAGCTTGAGTGCTTGCCGATATACTCATCGCTAAGCCTGCAACTGCAGCTACAGAGGCCATCTTGGCCGTGTTTACTAAAGATCGCATAAATGTTCCTTGATCTGATGTTGTTTTTATTACTTTTTAATAATGAAAATACTCTCTGTTTTTAAGCAACATCTTTGTGATTGGCTAGGCCATATCTTTGATTTTAGAGAGTTTGAATAGACAAAGATGCCTTGTCATTTTTTCATGCTCGGTTTGAAATTCCATGTCATTTTAGGACATGGACGGCGTTGAGGTGACAAGTATATTTATATACATTCGTCTTTTATTTTTATCGTTTATTTTAGTTGTTATCATTTAAGAACTTATTGAATTAAATTGTTTAATGCGTACAAATAAAAAAATTGTAAACAAAAAAGGACGTCCAAAGACGTCCTGTTCAGTGCTGAAAGGGAACTAACTTTTGAGTTAAAGTCCCTGTAATTTTAAACGATTGGCATGTTGGCGATAGAGCGCAACTGGGTCAGGTGAAAATAGGCTGCGTAGGCCAAAGATCATATTCACTTCATCTAAGTGGTTGTGATTGTAGTCATCACGGATTACTTGTCCGATGTGGGTGCTACAGCGTCCAACCAAACCGTCATTGTCACGATTTCCATAGGCCAAAGGGGCAAGCTGACTAATCACTGTATCTAGTACATCTAATACATTTGTGGTTTGCGCTGTACCTGTCCATGAGTAGTAATACACGCCTTTGTCGACTTTGGCACCCGACTGATTGCAGTTCGCCGCCAGTGCTGCGGTTGGAAATTTTGCATTAAATTCAGCAGAACCTTTTTCACTGATCGCGGTAAGTGATGCATCAACACTGTTGGGTAGACTCGAGTTGCCTTCAGCCCAAGTAATAATCGGTGCTAAGAGTTGATCGCCGAGTACCCCAAAGACTGAATTAATGGTTTTATTCGCTTGGATCTTATCTGCGACTAGAGAGCCGCGATAAGTGCCTGCAACCCCAGTTACCGAAGCTACATACTCAGGTTTGATCGCTGCAATATAGCGAGTCGTCGGTCCACCATGTGAATGACCAATGAGGTTCACTTTAGGTTGCCCGGTCAGGGCAAGGACTTCTTCGACTTGAGAGAGTAATTGCTCACCCCGAACTTCTGTCGACTCAAGTGGAGAAACTTGGGCAGCAAAGGTATTGGCCCCATTGCGGGCTAAATCCGGCAAAATTTGATAAAAATAATCCATGCCAAAGCTGTCAAAACCAATGCGGGTAAACCCAAACATACCATGGGTAAACACAATCGGATATTTGGTCTTGGCATAGCTTGCCGAGCTATTGGCGGTGACATGTTGGAGTCCTGCAGCAGCTTGAGATTGTGTGCTAGCGATCGCTGCTGATGCAGCCATGATTGCGCATAAAAGAGCCTGTGGCTTTTTCATCATTTCATCCTGAAATTGAAGTTATTTTAAGATTGTTATTTGTACTTATTCTGCGAAAGGTAATTTTCCACCTTGATCATGCACAGATTCAAAGGTACTAACGCGGAGCTGATCTTCCTTGGATTTAAAATGTTGATTACGGAGCTGCTGTACTGCTTGTTGTTTGGCGCTGTCACTCATATTGCTTTTCACAATACTGTCACGCTCTGTGAGATATTGATTCACGCTAGATTTCCAAGAGCTGCGCTGGCTGTCTAGATTTTCAAGGCGCTGAGTGGCTTCAGGACCAACTAAATTTAACCGCATTTGATGGATTTCTTCGCTTGAACCACCACGGGCTTTAATATCCGCAGTGAGTTTGCGTAAATCTTCAAGTTTATTGATTTGTTCCAGATTTTCTTTCCAGTCTTCTGGGAGTTCATCAAACAGGGCTTTTAGTTTTTTGGCTTTTTCAGACTCAGACAGTTTTTTGTCATTCACCACTTCCATCCGTTTCAGCGTGTATTCGTGATAGGTATTTTCCTTGCCAAATAAACCTTCAATTTCATAATCAGAAAAGAACTGTTTTCTTAAATTCTGTGTGCTGCTATAGATCGAGCGATAATATTGTGGTGATTCTTTGTCGTCACTTGGTGGCTGTAAATTACCTAATTGTTCACGATATTTCATATAGCGATCCCACAAATCATAAATTTGGGATAGCGCAGGTTCTTTATGACCTTGTGCAATGTAGGTTTTAAAATCCTTTTTGATTTGATCTATCGACTTTTCACCATATTGAGTGATGAAATATTCAAAACAATTCCGTGTTTGTTCGTTCACGATCAGACGGTTTGAACCATCCATACTGATTTGACAGTTAACTTCCGTGTCTTGTTGACTTGGACTGAGCAGTGAAGAACCGCTTGTGGCTTGTGCTGTAGCATTTTCGCCCTGCGCTAAAGGCGTATTTTGTTGTTGAACCGATTGATCTGAAGGATCATTTTGTGATGCTTTTGGCGCCAGCCAAAATATAAATGCAGCAACAGCGATAACGACCAAGGCAATGATGAGCCAAAGTTTATTTTTTTGCATATCCCAATGCACCTTTATTCCGTTTTTAATTGTTTTAGAGTTCTAAATGCGAACTCAATATGACATAAAACGCAGATAAAAACATAGAAGAGTTGTAAACGTTAGAGGTGGGTTGTTACCATTGCGCTGTTCCTGTATTAGCCAAATTTTGACATGAAAAAAGCCTCTCCTAAGATCCAACGTCGTCCTGTACATGGTGTATTTCTTTTGAATAAGCCTTTGGGTATTAGCTCGAATGCAGCCTTACAGAAGGTGCGTTGGTTGTTTCGTGCACAAAAAGCAGGACATACTGGTGCGCTTGATCCGCTGGCTTCAGGTTTATTGCCGATTTGTTTGGGTGAAGCAACAAAGTTTTCGCATTTTTTATTGGATTCGACTAAACGTTATAAAACCACCGTCTTTTTAGGACACAGTACCACGACGGGTGATGTGGAAGGTGAAATACTATTAGAGCAAGCTGTTCCAATATTGACTGAAGAAAATATTCAAAATGTCTTGGCGCAATTTGTAGGGGATATTCAACAAATTCCACCGATGTATTCTGCGCTGAAAAAAGAAGGTCGCCCGCTGTACGAGTTGGCGCGTAAAGGCATAGAAATAGAGCGTGAAGCACGTCCAATTTCGATTTATGCCATCGAGTTATTATCATTTAATGAGAATAGTATTACACTCGACATCACCTGTTCCAAAGGCACGTATATTCGTGTTTTAGGCGAAGATATTGCCAAAGCATTGGGTACTTTTGGACATTTGACCTATCTACACCGTACGCAAACTGGGCATTTTGATCTCAATCCAACTTACACTATTGAATATTTAGAGAGTCTGACCGAAGCTGAGCGTGAAGCATTATTGCTGCCGGTGTATTCGCCTGTCGATCATTTCTGCAAAGTGCAAGCGCCGGAAGGTCGAGCTGAATATTTTAGTCGTGGAATGGAAAGTAATATTGAGCATGCTGCGGAAGCGCAGGTTTTGGTATTTGATGGGGAACGTTGCTTAGGTCTAGCGGAAATTACCGATCGTAAGCGCTTAGTACCAAAACGTGTATTAAATCTTGAATAGTCATCAACAGCCACTGAAGCCAAATTATGGAAATTGAAATTATTTTAAGCCTCTTATTTTTTGCATTTTTTGCCGGTGCAATTGATGCAGCAGTGGGGGGCGGAGGATTAATTCAAATTCCAGCCATTATGAATGCCATGCCGCACTTATCTCCGGCGACGGTGTTTGGCACTAATAAGTTGTCTTCGATCTTTGGTACGGCTTCGGCGTCCTATTCTTTTTTACACCAAGTCAAACTCCGTTGGAAATTACTTGCGGTCATTGCAAGCTGTGCATTTGTTGCCTCCTTTGTGGGAGCAGCCTGTGTATCAATAATTCCAAAAGAAGTCTTACGTCCTTTCGTTTTGGTTATGTTGATCGTGATTGCGATTTATACCTTTGCCAAAAAACAATTTGGTCAGGTGCATGTACGCCAAGAACTGACTCCTAAAATCCTCGGTTTTGCCGCTATTGGTAGTCTGGTGATTGGTTTTTATGACGGTATCTTTGGGCCTGGCACGGGCAGTTTCTTTATCTTCTTTTTTATTCGTTATCTACAAGCAGACTTTTTGCATGCCTCTGCCTTGTCTAAAGTGGCCAACTTAACCACCAACCTTGCAGCACTGAGTTTTTTTGCGCCCACTGGCCATGTGTTATTTGCGATAGGCTTAATGATGGCTGTAGCAAATATTTTAGGCTCGATCGTTGGTGTACGTGCAGCGATTAAATACGGCAGTGGATTTATTCGAATTCTATTTTTGATTTTGGTGAGTATTTTGATTGTACGGTTGGGTTATCAAACCTTTACGGGACAAGCTTAAAACAAATCTTAACAGAGCGTTGCTGAATTCTGTCGCTGAAATGATTAGTATGAAAATAAGCGACTCGTTTGAGTTGTGGATAATAATTAAATTTCATAATACACAATTAGCTAAGCATCAGAGGTCATCACTACAATGAATATATTTGAAGCTTTACGCCAAAGTCATGAAAAGCAACGTGAACTTGCTGAAAAACTCATTCAAACATCAGGGGATACACCTGAGCGTCGAGATTTATTTGAGCTGCTCAAAAATGAGTTATTTGCTCATGCTGTTGGCGAAGATCGTTATTTTTACATCCCGTTAATGATGACTGATTCAGGCCTAAACATCACCCGTCATGCATTGGCGGAACATCATGAGATGGATGAATTATTAGAGCAACTGACGGAAACTGAATTTAGTAATCCAGGTTGGTTGGCAATTGCGAAAAAGTTATCTGAAACGGTACATCATCATTTGCAGGAGGAAGAACACGGCTTTTTTCAGCAAGCAGGTAAAATCTTAGATGAAAAACAAAAGGAAAGTTTAGCCAAACAATATTTGGCAGAATATAAAAAATACAAGAAAGCGGATAAAGACAGTTTGACGGGATAAATGCAAGTGAAGCCTGAAGACTCATACAAATTCAAAAAAAGACGGCAGAGGCCGTCTTTTTGTTTCAACTATAAATATAAAAATTTAGTCTGATACGCTGCTCGGAGTATTGCGAGAGGAGCGTAAAGTCACCCCGACGGACGCCAACATAATGCAGACTAAGGCCACCCATTGCCACGTCCCAATATTTTCGCCAAGCAGAACCATACCTGTAATGGCAGCTAATGCAGGCGACAAACTCGATAAAGTCCCATAACTAAGTTTACTGAGGATTTTTAACGCTTTTAAATCCAGTGCATAAGGTATGGCCGTGGCTAAAATCGCAATTAATAAGGCTTTCGGCCAATATTGGGTATCGAGTAGGGCGGGTGCATTGTTATATAGTCCAATCGGGAGCAAGGTCAGTGCGGACAGTGTGATGGCAATCGTTAGCGCATGCATACCAATATTTTGGTGTACGACTTTTTGCCCGAAATAAATATAGAATGCCCAACAGAGTCCCGCTGCTAAGGCACAGGCTGCCCCAAGTATTGAGAAATTACCATCATGAGCTTGTCCCCAAGGCACCATCAAGGTAATGCCTAAGATTGCTAAAAAGACCCAAATATAATCACTGCTGTTTTTAATGGATAACAATGCCAGACCCAAAGGGCCGATAAACTCTAAACCCACGGCAATGCCTTGTGGCAATTTACCCAGTGACATATAGAACAACACATTCATCAAACAGAGTGCCGCGCTATAGCAGAGCAGATCCCACCATTTTAAAAAAGACAGCCGTTTTAAAATGTGCCATGAACGAAACATTAAGCAGATAATAATTGAAGCAAAACAGAGTCGTAAAATGGTCACACTGAGTGGATCAAGCACCAAAAATAATTGCTTGGCGAATGATGCACTGATCTGATAGGAAATCATGGAGAGCACCATGAAAACAACAGCGAGAAGTTGTGAATTTGGCATGCGGCACACAGTTGTTGGGCGGTGTTGAGCCCTATTTTTGAGTCAGTACAGTATAGCGGTTAATGCTAACAATTGAGTGAATTTTAACATTTGACCAAATCATGATGGATTTTGAATTTAAATGACTTTGGCTTTTTGCGTGGTATAAGTACAGCCAATCGAAGCACTGATTATCACTGCCAATGCCAACCATTGTGTCCATAACAAATGTTCATGCAAAAAGATAAAACCCGAGAGAGCGGCAACAGCGGGTTCCAAACTCATGAGTGTACCGAAACTCAGCGCAGTCATGTTACGTAGCGCAATCATTTCTAGAGTAAAAGGTAAAGCACTAGCTAAGGTCGCAAGTGCAATAAAATACAGCAGACTACTTGGCTCAAACGCCTGTGCCGGCATACCTGCAAAGATTGCGATGGGCATCAGAACACACATGCCGACGAACATGCCTAAGCAAACGGTATGATTGCCTGAGACCCCTGATGGTTTTTGACCTGCCACGATATAGAGTGCCCAACACGCACCTGCACCGAGGGCGAGGGCAATGCCCACGGGGTCAAGTCGTTGTGCAGCTTGGTCAAAAGGAAAAAGTAGGATAAGGCCTAAAATAGCCAGTCCGACCCAAATAAAATCAAATTTTCGGCGTGCAGCAAATAGTGCGACACTGAGCGGACCAATAAATTCAAAAGACACGGCAATGCCGAGAGGCAGGCGATCAATCGACAAGTAAAATAATACATTCATCCCTGCTAAGGCACAGCCATAGCTGATAATTGCAGACCATTTGACTTGTTTAAAATTGATCTGCCAAACTTTAAAAATAATCGCCAAGATTAATGCACCGAGCAGTAAACGCATCGCGGACACGGTCAGGATGGGAAACTGACCAAACAGGTACTTGGCGAAAGAACCACTGCTTTGCATACTGATCATTGCAATAAGCAAGATCAGTGGTGCTTGTAGGGCAGGGGTAATTTTAAAATTTGGCATAGACTAAATTTGTTTCGATGACTCGAATAGCGGGAGATTGGCAAAAGCCAGATTTTAAAAGTCTACTACAATAAAAAAACCACAGCCCGAAGGCTGTGGCTTCAGAGTCTAATGCGATTAGAACAATACGCGAACGCGGATGGTACCTTCAACTTCGTGAAGTGTATCCAATGCTTCTTTAGAAGCAGTTGCATCAACGTCCATCACAAGATAGCCCACATCGCCTTTTGTCATTAATGACTGACCAGAGATGTTGATACCGTGTTCAGCAAACAAGTTGTTGATTTTTGAAAGAACGCCTGGCACGTTTTTGTGGATATGAAGTAAACGGTGTTTGCCTTCAGTCAACGGTAACGCGATTTCTGGGAAGTTCACTGCAGATAAAGTCATACCTTTATCAGAGTAAGCAACGAATTTTTCAGCCACTTCTAGACCGATGTTCGCTTGCGCTTCCATTGTTGAACCACCCACGTGAGGAGTCAAAATCACGTTGTCTAAGCCACGAAGTGGAGAAACGAATTCTTCACCGTTTGCTTTCGGTTCTTTAGGGAATACGTCTACAGCAGCACCAGCAATATGACCAGATTTGATTGCATCAGCAAGATCTTCAATGATGACACATGTACCACGTGCAGCATTGAGGAAGATTGCGCCTTCTTTCATTTGAGCAAATTGGTCTTTGCCGAAGAAGTTACGTGTAGATGGAACGTCAGGAACGTGTAAAGAAACCACGTCTGCATTGGCAAGAAGTTCACCCATAGAACCGACTTGACGTGCATTACCCATTGGAAGTTTAGTTACGGCATCGTAATAAATTACGTGCATACCTAAACTTTCAGCAAGTACAGAAAGTTGCGAGCCAATCGAACCGTAACCAACAATACCTAAAGTTTTACCACGAGTTTCAAATGAACCGACTGCAGACTTGTTCCAACCACCACGGTGAGTTGAAGCAGATTTTGCAGGAACACCACGAAGTAATAGAATCGCTTCAGCAAGTACTAGTTCAGCAACTGAACGCGTATTTGAGTATGGTGCGTTAAATACTGGAATACCGCGAATCATTGCAGCATTTAAGTTCACTTGGTTTGTACCGATACAGAAACAACCCACAGCAATCAGTTTGTTCGCCGCTTCAAAAACTTCTTCAGTTAATTGAGTACGTGAACGAATACCAATGAAGTGAGCATCTTTAACCGCTTCTTTCAACGCTTCACCCTCAAGCGCAGTTTTACGGTAGTCAATGTTGGTGTATCCAGCAGCATTTAGAGTGTCGATTGCGTTTTGGTGAACGCCTTCTAACAACAAGAAACGAATTTTATCTTTAGGTAAAGAAAGATGTTGGCTCATTACGGCTCCGCTACAAAGGCCAAATTTAGTGCGCATATAATAGCATAGGAAGTCGCCTGATATACATTTCCTTTATGACCGACGTCATGGCTATTTTGGCGAATGATGAGTCAATTTTTTTAGATTTGGTCTAATTAACTTGGTCATATTCCTCGTGACATTTTGAAATCACGTTTTTCTTTGGGTTTTGTCAAAAAAAGCCCAGTTATAGCTTATAATGGTGCCGCTCAAAATCATCATGACCAAGTCCCTGACATTTTGATGCGCTCTGTTTCAGGCTTTTTCCCTTGAAATATGCGTTACCGCAGTTTTGACTGAATGAAGTCTGGACCTTTAAAAAAACTTGTTTACTTCTTGCAAGGTCTGAAAACGATGAATGCTCCAGTCGCTTTAACCCCAGAGTTATTGACCCAATTGACCGCTATTGTTGGCGAAAGCCGTATTAAAACAGATGCGGATAGTCTCCAAAATTGGGGTCGTGACCATACTAAGCACTTCGATCCAAATCCTTCGGTCGTCGTTTTCCCTTCAAGCACAGAGCAAGTTCAACAAATTGTTAAGCTGGCAAACCAATTTAATGTCGCGATTACCCCAAGTGGCGGTCGTACAGGTTTATCAGCAGGTGCTGTGGCTGCTAACGGTGAAATCGTGGTGAGCATGGAAAAGATGAACCAAATCTTGGAATTCTTCCCAGCTGACCGTATGGTTCGCGTACAAGCAGGTGTAGTGACTGAACAACTTCAGAACTATGCTGAAGAACAAGGCATGTACTACCCAGTTGATTTTGCATCTTCAGGTTCATCACAAATTGGCGGTAACATCGGTACCAATGCCGGCGGTATTAAAGTGATTAAATACGGCATGACTCGTAACTGGGTGTTGGGCATGACTGTGGTTACTGGTAAAGGTGACATCCTGCGCTTGAATAAAGGCATGATCAAAAACGCGACGGGTTATGCACTTCAGCACTTATTTATTGGTGGTGAAGGTACTTTAGGCCTCGTGACGGAAGCTGAAATCAAACTTGAACGCCAACCCCATGACTTACAAGTATTGGTTCTCGGTGTGCCTGATTTTGATGCGATTATGCCTGTTCTACATGCCTTCCAAAAGAAAATCGACCTGACTGCATTTGAGTTCTTTGGTGAACTTGCGATGCAAAAAGTATTGGACAATGGCCATGTACAACGTCCGTTTGAAACACCATGTCCGTTCTATGTTTTACTTGAGTTTGAAGCACCATTTGAACCGATCATGGATGCGGCAATGGAAATCTTTGAACATTGCATGGAACAAGGTTGGGTACTGGATGGCGTAATGAGCCAAAGCTTAGACCAAGTACATAATTTATGGCGTTTACGTGAAGACATTTCTGAGTCAATCGCACCGTTCACTCCATACAAAAATGACATCTCTGTTCTGATTACACATGTGCCTGCATTTATTAAAGAAATTGATGCAATTGTGGAAGCGAACTACCCAGACTTTGAAATTTGCTGGTTCGGTCATATTGGTGACGGTAACTTGCACTTAAATATTTTGAAACCTGCGGATTTAAGTAAAGATGAATTCTTTGCAAAATGCCAAGTGGTAAACAAATACGTATTTGAAACTGTGAAAAAATATGACGGTTCAATTTCAGCAGAACATGGCGTGGGTATGACTAAAAAGCCTTACCTCGATTACACACGTTCAGCAGAAGAAATCGAATATATGAAAGCATTGAAAAAAGTATTCGATCCAAATGCGATTATGAACCCAGGTAAATTGTTTGATCTTTAATTTTTTAAAGACGATTAAAAACGCATCTTCGGATGCGTTTTTTTATAGCTGTATTTTTGAAATGGCACTCATTAAGGATCAGAGCTTCTTTCACCAATTTATGGATTTCATCGCTTCTTTTACATTGCTTAAATAGTGTTTTGGACAAATGTTCGGCATGATAGGTCTGAATAATAAATTTGAGTTGCTTCTATGTATCGTTTAATTGCTGTGTCTGCATTGTGTGTGGGGATGTTGGCGGGTTGTGCGACAACGCAGAAAATTGTGTCTAAAGTCGGTTCTTCTGCTACGCCACTCGATCAGGTATTAAAAGAACGTCCTGATTTGCGTAAAGAGCTGTCGACTGTGGAAATTCGTCAGTACTTTAACCGTGTTGAGTCGCCAAATGCGGGGCAGGTGAAAGTGACGGAAACGGGTTTGATGGATGATTCGGTGAAATCAATTCGTACTATTTATAGTTTTAGATTGGTGGATGGTGACTGGCAGCGTGTAAATACGCAAAAGGAATATCAGTGCCAACGTGGTAAAAATACTAAGACTTTCCAGTCGGCGAAGTGTCCTTAAATTATAAAAAGTTAAGGTCTAAATTTCTTATTAAATGTTCAGCATGACGGGGTCATTTCATTTTAAATTCGATGATTGGAGCTCGTATCTACTTTTGTTTCGGCAAAAGTAGCAAAACCATCTTTCATCCGCAAAACTCGTCAAATACCATCTTCAATTGTGTAGGTCGCAGAAACTTTACATATTGAATGTGTCCTGACTCGGACAGTTGCGGATGAGTTTTCGCGTATCTTAATTTTCATCCTAAACATAGAATATTCAATCCTAAAAATTTTCTCGTGAGTTCGTATAGTTTTTAATAATATAAAACCGAATTCAAATCTTGATCAGATTTCAAATTTATGATGAAAACCCTCGCTTTTATTCACGTCAATGATTCAGGCTCACCTGTCGGTGACTTTGCTCCAGTGACTTCAGTTTTTTCCCATTATGAATTGGGAAATACCGTTTCACCTTTTTTATTGCTCGACCATTTAGGGCCTGGGGTTTTGAAACCAACCCAACTGAAAAAAGGTGTATTGGAACATCCACATCGAGGCTTTGAAACCGTCACATTGGTGTTTAAAGGCGAACTTGAACATCATGATACGACTGGCGGCGGTGGCGTCATTGGAGAGGGCGATGTACAGTGGATGACTGCTGCTTCAGGCATTCAACACGAAGAAGTCTTTAGCCAAGCCTTTGCACAGCAGGGCGGAGCATTTGAAATATTGCAACTTTGGGTCAATCTGCCTGCCAAAGATAAAATGAATCCTGCACGTTATCAGAGCTTAGCCAAAGCCAGTATTCCTGTAGTGGATTTAGCAGATAATGCAGGTTATGTACGGATCATTGCAGGGCATTATTTAACAGCCCACGGCCCCGCAGAAACACATACACCTATGCAGGTATTTGATGTGTATCTACGCGCAGGGCAGACACTGAATTTACCTGCATCATCTGGTGATACAACCTTGTTGTATCTACGTTCGGGTCAGTTACAGTTTACTGAAGCGGATGAGCGTTTAAACGCACAGCATATGGCAGTCATGTCGAGCCAAGGTGAAAATGTCGAATTGACGGCAGTCGAAGATAGCCACATATTGTATTTATCGGCGCAGCCTTTAAATGAACCCATCTATGGGCGAGGTTATTTTGTGATGAATCATTTTGCAGAAGTCATGCAAGCCTATGAAGACCTAAAACAAGGTCGCTTTATCCAAAAAGCAGACAATGAAAAACCATAAAAGCGGTAGTTTAAAAAGACCAATACAACGCCAGCAAACACTGTTAAAATAGTCGGACTCAAACCGACAGATCGGTTCGTTGAAGTTCATTTTATCTCTATCTAGCGTCTTGTGAATACGACGCACATATGGCGGATACGCCGCAAATTCATTTTTAAAATTAATATTACAGTGCTCGTCATTGGGCTGAAGTGTCTCTCCCTATTTGTCATTTCAAGCTCGACAGCACATATTTGATATGTAGATAACAATGCAAAACGTACAAACCACAAAATTAAGTCGTGCCACCTTAATGTTTCCCTTGGCACTGGTTTTATTTGAATTTTCTGTCTATATCGGAAACGACTTAGTCCAACCCGCCATGCTTGCGATTACCCAAGAGTTTGGCGTGAGTAGTGCATGGGCACCCTCGTCGATGTCATTTTACTTATTGGGAGGTGCTTGTGTCGCTGCAATATTAGGGCCATTGTCAGACCGATTAGGCCGTAAAAAAGTCCTATTGGGTGGTGTAGCGTTCTTTAGCTTATGCTGTTTAGCGATATTGCTCACGCATAATATCGAAAGCTTTTTAACGTTGCGTTTTTTACAAGGTTTTGGTTTGTCGGTCATTTCTGCCGTGGGCTATGCTGCTGTTCAGGAAACTTTTGAAGAGCGTGATGCCATCAAAGTCATGGCGATCATGGCCAATATTTCACTACTGGCGCCACTGATCGGCCCTGTCCTCGGTGCTTTTATGATTGATCACGTGTCATGGCATTGGGGCTTTATAGGAATCGCATTTCTATCTTTTCTGAGTTGGTTTGGTTTAAAGGCCAAGATGCCGGCTCAGCACATCAGCATTCCAAAGCAACCGGTGGGCTATATTATCGATGACTTTAAACAGGTGTTAAAAAACAAACGCTTTTTGGCGTTGACACTGGGCCTACCGATGGTGGCAATGCCACTGATGCTCTGGATTGCGCTATCTCCGGTCATATTGGTGGAGCAACTAGGACTGAGTAGCATGCAATACGGCATGGCGCAGTTTCCCGTTTTGGGCGGTCTGATCCTCGGTAATATTGTCCTGATTAAAATCATCGACAAATTGCCTCTAGGTCAGTCTGTGATGATCGGGCTACCGCTGATGTTACTCGGGACGAGCCTCGTGGTGATTGGGACGATGACTGAAAGTTATTTTCTGACATTGCTCATTCTTGGCATGAGTTTGGTCAGTTTTGGTGAAGGGATTAGCTTTTCTGTGCTCTATCGATTTGCCTTAATGTCGTCTGAAATGTCGAAGGGCACAGTGGCTGCGGCAGTGTCTGTGATCATGATGCTGATGTTCTTTGCCGTGATCGAAATCGTGCGCGTGCTGTATGAAAACTTTGGCCTTTGGGCCTATAGTTTGGCAGGCTTTACCCTCATTATCTTGTGGTTCAGCCTACCACGCTTGGTGGTGCGAGATATTATGCGACAACGTCAATTGACGGGTGAATTTTAAATTCGAGTTCATGCCATTATAGAAAAAGCCCAATGCTGTGTAGAACAATATTGGGCTTTTTTATTTGCTGGATACCGTCTTAATTTGATGTTGCAGGTTGTTCTGCATTTTTTAATTTGCGATCGAAAATAAACGGACCAAAAGGCAAAATCGATGCAATCAGGCCCATTAGAAATACGCTGAGTGACCATTTTTGCTTTTCACAGACCACAAATAGCACCACCAAGAAGGCAATAAACAAGACGCCATGTCCCATACCGACGTATTTGACCAATATTGGATTATCCATCAGGTATTTCATTGGCATAGCAATGAACAACAATAATAAAAAGGAGATGCCTTCGAGTAGGCCCACAAAGCGTAAGGTCTTGATATTCATGCGAAGTCTAAATTCAAAGTGATTTCAGCCTTGAGTGTACCTGAAAGCACAGCAGGAACGAAGCGTTCCTGTTGAAATAATTGATCTGCATATTGAATCTAAGTGAATGTTTTTTAAGTTAATTCTGAGTTATCTACTCGGATTAATCTTCTAGATCCGCTAAGGCGTCTTCAATCGAACCCTGATCAAATTCATAGTTACAGCCGAGTAAAATCATCGGGCTTTTTCCGGTCATTTCAGACAGGCTTAGTTTGTGATTGATGGCATGCAGATCATCCGTTTCAGCTTCCGTGCGTAGGATTTTTTCACCACGGAAAAACGGCATATTGGCAAACATTGGATGCTGCTCAATGCCATACTTTTGGGCAAGTTTTTTCACATCGGCTTGGCGATAGATTGCGAATACTGCATTGGAAGACAGGCCAATTTCTTGGGTCGGCATGCCAAAAAACTCTACAGCCTGCTTATTTTTATAGATATAAATAAACGGTTGATGTGGGTCATCATGGCGTTTCCAACCCAATTGCCCTAGAACCTTTTCATAGTCGAGTAAAGTGTCATGGTAGGTGTCGTAATCGGCCTGACATTCCAGAATACGCTTTAAATCTTGTGCTGTCGGTGCTGCAAAAACAGAAGACGCAGCTAAACATGAGGTCGCCATAATCGTGGTTAATATGAGGCGTTTAAGACCGAAACTAAGCATTTTCATCAAGAGTCCCAAATGATTTTATTTAATTTCCGCCTGAATTAGCTGTGTTCTGAGCTGAATCAGTTCGGCTAATGTTTCTAATAATAAACTGATCTGCTTGAGCACCAGTTGTAGGTGATTAGACCGCATTTCTTCAGTGCTGAGTGTTTGAATTTCGAAAAGTTTTTGCTGAATTTTCTCAGGGTTGAGCGGTTTTTGCTGAATTAAGACGTCGTCTAAGGTGCTTTGACACCATTGCAGTAGTTCAAGGACTTGTTGGTCTTGTACTTGTTCACGGTGGCTCCCCAGTGCCGAAATATAACTGAGCTGACTATGGCTATAGACCAAATAGCGAAAAGCATGTTGAATCAAAATTTGGTCGGGTTCAGGCTCGGTACTTAAACTTGAAATCATGCTCGACAATTCAGTTTGAGCATTATGGGCTGAACGACGGGCACGCCGATAATCAATGCTATTGGTTTTCCCATGGAGATATTGCTCAACCACGGCATCAAAATAATGCAGGGTCGCAGCAGAGCTTTTTTGAATGGTCTTGGAAATATTGCGAAAGTCCCAATCTGGCCAGATCACATTCACCGCAAACCATGCAATAAAACAGCCGAGTAGAGTATCAACGATACGCGGTAAAATGACCGCATAACCTGCGCCTTTCAAATTAAAAATCAGCAAGACCATTAAGGTTGCCATGAGGGTCGCCATGGCATATTTTTTGGCACTCAGATAGAAAAAGCACACGCCAAAAATAATCGTCAGTAGCAATTGACCTTCGACACTCGGCACAAAATACAAAATAGGAATGCCAAGTAAGACCCCTAATATGGTTCCCAATGTCCGCATTTTTAAACGACTTTTGGTCGCAAAATAACGCATCTGACAGACAAATAAACTGGTCAATAATATCCAGTAGCCATTTTTAGCAAAGGGCAATAGCGAAATGGCATAGCCCATCGCAAAGACAAAAGCGATGCGAACGGCATGGCGAAATAAGGCAGATTCGGGACTCAAATGCTGTTTCAGTTTGAGCCATAAATCATGCCACCCATGAATATCGTCATCAAGTAAATTGAGGTTATCAATATGCTGCTGATAGGCCTGTTGCTGTGAATGATCTAAATCCTGAACATGCGAAAAGCGTTCTTGTACACTGTCCAAATTACTCAAGATCAGCTGTAGGTTTTTTACTTCTATATTTTGCGGATTGTTGGTCATCCACTCCTGCAAAGAGGCATGCAAATGTGCCAGTGCTTGCGCAGTAATGGGATCAGGCTGATAGGGCTGCCGATGCAATATACAGTAGGCCAACTGTTGGCAAGCCTGCGCCTGTAATCGAATATTTTTTTGAAAACGGAAAATTAAATCGGTACGGCTAAAATTTTGATGAATTTGTTCATAGTGTAAATAATTCGCATTGGCCTGTTCGTGAATATCTTGTGCCAAGAAATATAAATTCAGCCAGTAGATGGTGTTTTTATTGGCTCTTGAGGCTTTTAAACGGGTGAGTAAAGAAGCTTTGGTGGTGTTTAAACTCGGGATGACATCACTGTTTTTGAGTGATAATTCATACAGTAAATGTTCCACATTGTTGACATTATCTGGGTCAAATAAGCGTGCTTTTGCATTCAGTACTTCGGCGATTTGTAAAAAACAACGCGAGAGATTGTCCTGTACGGGTAGGGTGGGTTTAATCAGGTAAAAAAGAATTGAGGTGAAGCCATACCATAAGGCCCCTAGAACAAAGCAACTGGGTTGAAAATACCAGATGTCATATTCGCCCAAGCCGAACATGGTGTAGATCGATAGTAAAATCGTGCCAAAAGAAATCGTGGCATAGCGTTGCCCCAAAGCTCCTAATAAAATAAATCCTGCACTGGACAGTGAAAGATACAAGATAAACAGCAGCTTATAAGGATAGAGAAAATCTAAAATACTACTGACACTAAAGAAGAGTACGCAGACATAGAGCAAATTACGCAGTCGGATGCTGAGTCGGTCATCAAAGTCGGTGAGCGCGGTAGCAATCGCACCTAAGGTGACGGGCACAATAAAACTATGAAAACCGAGAAAATATAATCCGAGCGTGGTGCCACTCAAAACAATACAAATTTGCAAGCAATACATAATGATTGCACTGGATTGAAACTGTTGAAACCAAGAGAGTCGCGTGTTCACAGAGTTATGAAGTATTCGAATGATTTTGTAAATTAGACTGAGCTTTTTTCTGTGAACTGTCAATTTTTATCAAATGGAGCGTAAAACTCTGTCCTTCAGGTCAGAGATATAAGCGACACGACATGAAGTGTCGTTTGATTTAACTAAGGACTATTTTCCTTGAGTTTTGATTGTTAATATAAGTACATGAAAACCCTTAAATTACGTATAAAAGACAAACATTGCAAGGTGTTAGACCAACTAGCATCAGAAGTGAACTTCGTCTGGAATTATGTCAATGATTTAGGGTTTAGGCATTTGAAGCGGAAAGGTGAATTTCTCTCTGCTTTTGATATTGCCAAATATACGAAAGGCACATCCAAAGAATGTAATTTACATAGTCAAACCATTCAGGCTGTAACTGAAGAATTAGTCACCCGAAGAAAGCAATTTAAAAAGGCAAAGCTGAAATGGCGTGTCAGCAATAAAAAATCAGCAAGGCGCTCTTTGGGATGGGTTCCCTTTAAAAAGGTGGCTATCAAATATGCCAATGGATATGTCCAGTATGGAAAACACCAATTTAAGCTTTGGGATAGCTACGGTTTAAGCAAATACACGTTAAAAACAGGTTCATTTGTAGAGGATAGCCGTGGGCGTTGGTATGTATGTCTTGTTGTTGAATCGCCTAAGCAAGATAAATCGACAGCAACCAAAGCGATTGGTATTGATCTAGGCTTAAAAGATATTGCCACCTGTTCTGATGGCACAGTAATTTCAAATCCAAAATTCTATCGAAAATATGAGCAGAAATTAGGTATTGCTCAGAGAGCCAGGAATAAGAAGCGTGTTCGTGCATTACACGCCAAGATTGCAAATAGTCGAAAAGATCATTTGCATAAAGCAAGCACCAAGCTTGTGAATGAAAATGCATTGATTATTGTAGGTGACTTGAGTGCTAAAAAATTAGTAAAAACCAAAATGGCAAAATCTGTTTTGGATACAGGATTTTCTGCACTAAAAACAATGCTCAAGTATAAATGCGAGAACGCAGGCGTATTGTTTGAAGAAGTCCAAGAAGCCTATACCACCCAAATCTGTTCGTGCTGCGGTGAGATCACCTCAAGTAGTCCAAAAGGTAGGACAGATCTTGGAATAAGAGAATGGGAGTGCATGAGCTGTGGTACAGCTCATGATCGAGATATAAACTCAGCTCTAAACATTCTTGCGCTTGGGCATAAGCGTCTAGCTGTAGGAATCACCCTCTTTTAAGGGGGTGAGGATGTCAATCAATAGAAAAGCGGACTTAAAGTCCGCTTGTTCAAATCTATATGCAAGGTCGATTATTGAATCACACCACAGGCAATACGGTCACCGCCACCGCCTAGAGGTTTAGGGTCGTCAGAGTAATTATCACCACCGGCATGGATCATGATGGCTAAGCCTTGTACATCCGCCAATTTCAAACGTGGTGCAATTAAATTCACTTTTGCTGTGCCATCGGTTTGAACTTGAAGGATCGGTAAGTCACCCAAGTGACCTGTTAGCGGCGTACCGTGGTTAGGTGTAGCTTTAGGGTTAAAGTGACCACCTGCAGCAAGAGCAGCACCCGCTTTTCCATCTTTTTCAGCTGGGGCACAAGAGCCTTTTTCATGAATATGGAAACCGTGTGGACCCGGAGGGAGCTGGGTTAAATTGGTATGAATAACCAAGCCAGCAGGGCTATCAACCAAGTTAATTTGACCGATGCTTTGACCAATACCTTGAGCAGTCACGGCATTGACCGTCACGGTTTTTGCATTCAGACCTGTTGAAGTCGAGGTACTCGCACAGCCTGTAAACATCAGGGCACTGACCGCAGCAAGCGCACCGAATTTAAATAGTGAAGACATGTTTGGCATCCTGTCTGTTTTTATGGAGTTTCAACTATTGAAACAGATGCGGATACAGGATGACAGATAATTTAAGTATTTGATTGTAATATTTGTTTAATGAATTCAAGCCTGAATTAAGGTTGTTCAGGCTTATCATCTATATTGTCTAAGTTATGTGCCAATGTTGCTTTGGGCATCATGACGGCTTCAATTTGGGTTTCATGCAACCATTCACGCCAAATCGCCAAGAGTACCGCCAAAATCACTGGGCCGATAAATAAACCGACAAGACCGAAACTGGCGATCCCACCCAAAACACCAAACATGATTAATAAGAATGGAATCTGGGTTGCCCCTGAAATCACTAAAGGACGAATCACGTTATCGGCTGTACTCACGATACATACACCCCAAGCCATGACGCCAATGGCTTCAATGGTTTGACCTTGTGAAAATAACCACAACGACACAGCGGTATATGAAATTGGTGGGCCAAACGGAATCAGTGCCAACATGAAGGTAATGATGGTTAGTAACATCGGGTTAGGCACATCGGCGACAAAATAGCTCACACCGGCAAGTAAAGCTTGGGCAATGGCGGTAAGACCGATGCCATACACTACAGCACGTGTGGTATCCGAGATGGTGGCAAGATAATGATGAATACGTGGCCCGATCACCATTTCGAGGGCTTTACTGACCTGACTTAAAATGGTTTGACCATCACGATAGAAGAAAAATAAAGACATCACGGCAAAACACAGCTTAAAGATATTTTTACTGACTTCGCCGACCAAAACTTTACCGTAGTTCAAATGCCCCTGAATCCAAATTTGTACCGATTGAATAATACTGTTCGGGTCATTGTTCAGCTCATGCAGGGTACGACTGACTTCTTTACCAATAAACGGCAGTTGGCGAATAAAATCAGGCACATTGACATGACCCGAGAAGACCTGCTTTTGTAATTCAAAATACAAGTTACGGCCTTCATGTTGTAGCAAGAAGATCGCAAAAATCACCGGCAGACCTACCACGAGCACGACCAATAAGATCATCAGCGCCGCACTTAGATTTGCACGATTGCCACAAAAACGATGCACCGATTGATACAGCGGCCAAGTCATATAAGCAATAATCGCTGCCCAAACAACGGGCACAATAAAGTATTTGAGTACGCTAAAGCTCAAAAAAATCAGGATAAAAAATAATCCGAACAATAAGACTTTTTGTAATGTAGGTGCGAACGTTGGCAATGCGTGCTCTGATTTTTTCATCATGTTGTGTTCAATCTTAACCGAAAAAAAAGCTCCCGAAAACGAGAGCTTGTTAACTTATGGTGAATATCTTTCAGGCTAGATCCTTGCAAGATTGGCCTTTATATCAACAAAATGTGGAATGATGTGTTAAAACCACTCGGCTTCGTCTTCAATAATGGCATTGAGCACAGGTTGCCATTGTTGTTGCATTCCGAGGTACAATTTTTGCGTTTTATCAAAAACCGAAAGACCTTGCATGGCAAGTTGACCATAAGCGGTACGTTCAGAAATCCAAGCAACGGGCTGTTGTTCAACTTTATTGAAAAAATCTTGAATTTCTTTGGAATGAGCAGAATTGTGTTTTACACGATTGGCAAGCAATAAGATTTGGACTTTACCTTTACGAATCCGTTTAATTTCTTGTAAATGCTTTAAAAAACGACGGGTCGAGTCTATGTCGAAGAAAGATGGTTGTAGCGGGGTAACGATGGCGTGAGCTTCACTCACCAACTGATCTGCATGTTCACCCGATAACGCACCCGGAGCATCGATAATTAGATATTCAATCCCTTTCGGCACATCACCAATCGATTTTTCATGACGCCAATCTAGGCTCTGAATCGGGGCGGCAGTCTCTGGGCGCTGTTTGAGCCATTGACGTGCAGACTTTTGATTGTCAGCATCTGCCAAGGCCACTTTATAACCTTTTTGCGCAAGTGCAGAGGCTAAACTGATTGCTGTGATGGTTTTGCCACAACCACCTTTTTGATTGGCAATTAATATCGTTTTCATCGACCTAAATAGATTTTATTCTGCTCATCCCTAGCATATCATTGTTTAATGCGGGGAATATGACAAAGAACCAAAGTCTAAGTTTTTTCTATACGTTTCGCTGTAATATCTTAAAAAGATTAGGAATTTTAAATGTCTGTCTGGATGGCCATGCTCATTGGCGCGTGTATTGGGATTGTACTGACCACCTTAATTTTAAGTGGCAGTCGCAATGGAAGGATTAAGGCAGAATACGAGCAATATATTGCAGAACTAGAATTGGAACATCAGCAGGCCTTGGCCCATGCACAAAAACGCAGTGTAAATACCAGTCGTGCTGTTTTAAAAGGCAAAATGGCCGAACAAATGGCGCCGATCATGCCTGAATTTCAATATTTACCTAGCGATGCAAAGTTTCTCGGTGACCCGATCGATTATGTGGTTTTTGATGGCTATACCGACTTTCGTGATGGTGATGGACTCGCTGAAGACATCGAAGTGGTGCTGATTGATATTAAAAGTGGTGGGGCACGTTTGACCAAAGGGCAACAAGCGATTGCTCAAGCCATTGCCGAAGGGCGAGTGCGTTTTGAAACCATCCGAATTGATTTTGAGCATATTTAAGCTCGCGTGATTCAGGCTCAGAACCGTCGAAAAGTAATAAGGACAGAATATTCACATGGAAAAACTCTTAGCGACTGCAGCCGTTTTTGCGCTCATGCTGTGGATATGGTCTGAATATTTTCGTGCCATTCCACATTTAGAGCAGACAGGTGTGCTGAAAAATTTTCAGGTCACAGCGACTCAGGCATTTTCCGGTGAATATTTGCTGTTGGATAAACGCTACTACAGTGCGAGTAGTCGTACATTACATCCGGCAGCACCGACCGTGGTGGGTGGCTTTCAAGACTTGGCCTATGTCAGCAATATTGATCTGCTACTGAGTTCAGGCGCAAATGATATCCAATCTTTAAAATACCATCTTGAATGGTCTCAGCAGAACCGCTGTTTTAGTGTGCAAGCGAAAGACGCGCCCTCGACACAAATTGAACAGCTCAAGTCCGAATTGCAAAATGTTAGTGTGATTGCTCAATCCGAAGATGTCGCAAATCGTATTCGGCGTTTAAAATCAGGTGATCGCGTGGAGATTTTGGGTGAATGGGTGGATGTGCATTCCATCAAAACAGGGAAGTCGTATAACACCTATAATGTGTTGAATAAAAAGCCCTGTCATATCCTAAAAATTAATGCCATTCGACTAATCAAAGACTAGGTACTTTTATCTAGATTTGATTTTGCTTAAACATGGCCTTGGACGCTTTAACTCAACTTCCGTGCGCGGGCGAGCAACATGCGCTGTCCAATTTTTGGAATGCCTTCTGCATCAAAATACTGCGTTTCAAAACACTCAAACTGGGCATCTTCAAGCAACTTTTGCATATTACGATCCAAATGACAGCCATCTGCGACTTTCTTTTGAATGGGCGTTAGTAGGTGTTGTAACTGCTTAATTTTCCGATTTTCATTGTGTTGTACATGCTCTACTAAAAGAAATGTCCCTGTTGGTTTAAGGACGCGGTAGATTTCTTCAAGCGCAGTTTCAATATCGGCAATGCTGCATAAGGTCCATGTACTCACGACATGATCTAGACTTTCATCTGCAAAGGGTAATTTTTCAGCACCGGCTAAAATATGCTGTACCTCAAAGGGTGCCGCATGTACACGTTCAGCAGCTAAATGAAAAATATCAGGATTGGGCTCAAGGGCAAAAACCGTATCAACATTTTGATAAAACGCTAAATTCAAACCTGTACCAAAGCCAATTTCGAGTACTTCACCAGACACGGCTAAAAGGAGTTCGCGTCGTTTATCCATCAGGCTCGGTACTTGCATGACTTGATTTAAAAGATGCGGAAAAATGTGTTGTTGATAAAATTTATAAATCATAGCGGGTATTGTTGTTGGCTTTTTTTTAAGTGTAAATCATGTCTTTTTAATTTTAAATCATGTGGTAGGGCGTGGATATGGGCCAATTGACTGAATAACAGCATTTTGTTACCAAGTTCATAAGGTTTATGCAGACTGTGTGCGTAATATAGAGTTACAACTAGTGAAAACGACATTCATCAGGCTCAACCTACGGGATTTTAAGCTCATGTTCAGGTTGGGGCATTATGAATAGATGAAGTCGGCTCAATTGCAGAATTAAAATTGAGTAATGTGAAGTATTACAGGGTAAGAGGATAACGCGATGATCAAGCGAATTGCATTAAGTACTGTGCTTGCAGGCTTTTTATTGAATGTCGGTGTCCAAGCGTCTTCAGATTATAATATTGCCAAAGGCTTAGCACCTGCTGCCAAAGGCCAGTCAATTTCCACCTTGAAAGAATTTAAAGGTGATTTCCGAATTTTAGGTTCAAAAACCTATCAAACAGATGAACAAGCAAAATTTTCTCCGATCGATTATGCAGTCAGTTGGGGCTTATTTGCAGAGCCAGAAATTGCTCGTACGATTTCAGTCAATCAATATGACCGTTTCTTAAATTGGAAAATGGATCGCGTTCCTGTACCGCAAAAGCAAGCGATGATGATGGTGTCGAATATGCACATCATTCCTGCAAACCCGCAAATTGCGAAACAAATTACTCAAGTAAAACGTGGTGATCTTGTGCGTTTAAAAGGGGATTTGGTTGAGGTGAAAGACAAAGATTTGGTTTGGACTTCATCTTTGACCCCAACAGATACGGGTGATGGGGCTTGTGAAGTTTTTCGTGTCAGTTCGATTCAGTGGATTGAAAAAGTCAAAGGCTAAATTTCGATTGTATCGAGATCGTATTTGAAATCGGTGTGCATTAGATTCAAGGTAAAATAATTTGATGATGAAAATGACGATAAAGAAAAAGTTTATTTTGAGTCTAATGATGGCGAGTGGTTTGGCGCTTGGTGGATGTACCAGTATGAGTTCAACTGTAGATGGGAAAACCCATGTATTTACTGAACAGCAAAGTTGTCCGACTTTGCTTGAGATGGATCGTGGACAGACTTTGGAAGTGCTGTTAAACGAAAATCCAAGTACTGGGTATGTATGGTCTTTGGCTGAGCAACCGAAACTTTTTAAAGTTGAAGAAGTGTTTCAGTCAGCTCAACAGCAAGCTGATGCGGATACGACACCAGTACTAGGCGGAGGCGGTCAAAAAACTTATCGTTTTACCGCAACGACTGCGGGTGAAGAATTACTACATTTGAAGCATGCACGAGCTTGGGAAAAAACCGCGATGGCTGAATGGACTTGCAGAGTTCGAGTGTCCTGATGTGAACAGATGATGAACGATAAAAAAAGCCAGTATTTGTACTGGCTTTTTTATTGCAGACGAACTGATTTAGAACGTCTACCTAGGCATTATTTCGCGCTGAGCGCTTGACCGTCAAATTGAATACCTTCCCAACCATTTTGCATAAATTGGCGAATGTTTTGGTGGTCAGTTGCGTCTGGTGTTGCCAATACAGCAGCATAATGTTCAGCAAAAAGACTTAAGGTTTCAGCTTGGTTTAGACCATTCAATTGGGCAAAAGAAAATACTTTGGCACTGCCTTGGTTTTCAGTTGCTGCATTGGCTTGTTTGCCATTGGTAAAAGCGGTTGCTGTGTGGTTATAACGCGCTTCAATAAATGCAATCACATCTGAAAATTTCGCAGTCCCTGCTTGAAGTTGATCTAATAATTCCTGAGCCATAATGTCCTCTTTCAATAAAAAATACCGCAAAGTGTTGCAGACTATAGCAAGCTTTGGCCCAAACATTTAACACTATTTGCGTAAATTAAATGCGTGTATATTGAAGGGCGACCTTAGGCAGTCTGTTGCCTAAATTGTAGATACCAATGATGTTGAAGTAGGACAACTATGAACTGGCTTTTGGTCGCATGTGGCGGCGCAATTGGGGCAACACTTCGCTATGCGGCAGGACTGTTATTGGCTAAGCCAACCGTGCTCTTTCCATGGGCAACATGGTGGGTGAATATTTTAGGTTGCTTTTGTGCAGGTGTGTTTTTTGCATTTAGCCAAAAATATCCCGTTCTACAAAATGAAGCACGCTTATTACTTATGGTCGGGATCTTAGGCGGCTTTACCACCTTTTCGAGTTTCGGCTTAGAAACCTTTCAACTGCTTAGACAAGGGCAAAGTGGGCTGGCATTTAGTTATGCCATTTCCAGTGTGGTGATTGGTGTCATCGTATTGGGGCTGGGATATTACTTATTTCAGTCGATTTTAAAAATAGATGTTTAAAACAACGCTTGAAAACCTCAAAATTTCAGACATAAAAAAAGAAGTTCAGGCTGGAGGAGGGGAACCCTGAACTTCTTCAATGCTTTAATTTTAAAAGCAAAAACTTAATCGAAACTGAACTTATTGTGAGCGTTTGAAACGCGCAAAGCGTTTATTAAAGTTCGCAATACGTCCTTCATTATTCACTTGACGTTGTTCACCTGTATAAAAAGGATGTGATGCACTTGAGATATCGAGCGTCACATATGGATAAGTTTTGCCTTCAAACTCTTTGGTTTGATTGGTGCTTAAAGTACTGCCAATCACAAAAAAGGCATTGGCATTGGTGTCATGAAAGAGCACTTCACGGTATTCGGGATGGATGTTGGCACGCATTCTTCTGTTCCTTAAATTTATTGATTAAAGAAATGTTATAACATAACAATATGAAATGCAAATATTGCCCGAAATTCATCAGGCAATCAGCGCGTCATATTCACTTAAGCGCTAGGTGGGACCAACTCATCAAAAAGATCATTGAGATTGTCATGCACTTTCAAATGAATCAAATTCCAATAATGTCCTGAAACAGTCCGGTTCACCATCAAGGTATCCGGTGACGGTTTAAACACATCCCAGTATTTAAGAGAAGGTTTAATTAATTCTACCCCGTCATGGTGCGCTGAGTTTTCAGCAAAGTCGTATTGTGTGGTCAGTGGACGCATCAGTACTTCAAGCCATTGTTCATACAACTCCGCAGGGAATTTACCGAGTTCATTGAGGGAATGTAGGGCATCAAGTTGCTGTTCCATCAGTGGAATATCGTGCTTGCGTGCAGCATTAATCAATTGCTTAAAGTGCGACACGATTTCAGGAGACAGGGTTTTCACACCGCCGTAGTCATATACGATGACTGAACCATCTTCACGAAAGGCGAAGTTGCCTGGATGCGGGTCACAGTGGAAACGTTTAAGGAAGAAAATTTCACGGCCAATGGCACGGAATAAGCGCCTTCCCAAGGCATTTCGTGTTTCTTGTGACCACGTACTGGCAGTTTCTATACTGTCGCCAAGCTCTAGACTTAGAGTCAAAATATGACGTGAAGAATAATCTTTATAGACCTGTGGAATGATGATTTTGTCATCCAGCGCACTATGAAACGCACGCGCAACATCTAAGTTTTGTGCTTCAATTTCATAGTTCAGTTCGTTGTCCAAACTGTCCTGAATTTCACGAAATAGCTTGTCTTGTAACTTCCGATCAATTTTCAATACGCCCATCAGACGAAGTGCAAGCCGAACTTGTTTTAAATCACTTTCACAGGCTTCTTCGACACCCGGATATTGCACTTTCACCACCACCTGCTGACCATTAGGTAACACGGCTTTATGCACCTGCCCAATGGATGCAGCGGCAAAAGGTTGTTCTTCAAAACTTTTAAAAATTTGCGCGAGGGGTTTGCCGAGTTCTTGTTCTACTTGAGCCTTAATTTCAGCAAAAGGCATGGCTGGCGCTTGGCGTTGTAATTTACTGATGGCCTTTGCGACTTCAGGTGGAAAAATGTCTTTGTACTGCGAGGCAATTTGTCCGACTTTCATCACCGCACCCTTCATTTCACCCAAAGTATCTGCAATTTGCAGACCGATGTCCTGAAAAAGTTTACTGCGAGATGCATTTTTCTGTTCTTCATCGGCAGTGATATTGCGGATGGAATTGGAAACGGTTTTAGTAGCAATGCTTGCCGTCATACTGGCAAGTTTCATAAAGCGACGACCCGGTGTGCTAGCCGTTTTTGCCATGTGATGTTCCTCAAGATCATCATTTATTATCTATTACCGATCATAGGCGACAAAACACAAACTGCCTACTTTAAATTGTTAAGACTTTATTTCTATTGATAAAATGATGGGCAAAAATGTAAATACTGAAAATAATTCAGGCAAATTTAAGCCACACGCTGAATGGTTTAAAATATCGCGTCGCTAGAAGAGAACTGAACGATGAAAGTGTATCGCTATTTAACTGGTAAAGATGATGTCAATTTCTGTGCCCGTGTGACCAAAGCTTTAAATGAAGGCTATGAATTGTATGGCTCGCCAACCATGAGTTTTAATGGGACAGATGTGATCGTCAGGCAGGTGATCGTGAAAGACGTAGAAGATGCCAGCCAAGTGCCACAAGGTTTAAAAAATGCCATCGAGGCGCTTAATTAGTTGGCTTTACTGCTTTAGTTGCTTTACTGATGTTATGCCTGTAAAAGTATTTACGCATTTAAAAAAAGATTTTTAATTTTATTCGACGGAGTCTTTCATCTAGGGATTGAATAAAGGGATTAGCCTTCAGCTGGAGGTACTCTTACGAAACGTTGTTTCTCATTCGGCAAAATGAGAAGCGTGCTTCGCAAGGAAACCATCTTGCGGTGCAATGCACCTCACCGACAAAACTCGTTCGCTAGCGTCTAATTATTTAAAGTATTGCAAAAACATTTTTGTTTAGAGGTAGTCCTGTCTCAAACAATTGCGGATGACATTTCCGCGTATCGTTTTTTATTTGAATCAAATTGAGCAACTGATGTCACTCCGTAACATCAGTTGCTTCAGTTTTTTCCAGTTCTAAATGTGGACCGAGATATTTACTGCATTGGTTATGGTGTAAATTTTCATTCAAGGTGATGAGGTTTTGCGTCACGATAAAATCCTGATCGTCCGCAGAGGCAAACTTTGGATTGGCCTTGATGAAGTCCTGATAGGTATAAGCCATGCCAGACTGTTGACAACTTAACTTTAAACGTGCGGTATATGAGTTCGCTTGTTGTTCATGATAAAAGCGAAAGGCTGTCCAAAGTGCTTGATTGATGTAATCAAATTCAGGTTGTGATTGGACTTTGATGGGTGCGTGATACAAAGGAAATTCATGTCGGTTGATCGTTTGTTCAGCCTGTAGTGACATGGAAAAGCCTAAGCTCAGACAGAGACTGATCGAGCGAAATACATGGGACATGTTTATTTTCCTCTTCTTCGTGCTTTTTATTTATGGTGTTGCTATGCAGTGAGTTAATTTGAATTAATCTTCTGCATAGCGTAGCCGTATTTTTAAATAACTTTTTATATGATATTTTAGGGCTTATCCCGCTTGTGCTAAACGTTTATTCATCATAAATAAACGTGTAAGTAGCAGTATACATGCGACAGTCAGACCCACAATTAGGCCAATCCAAACGCCTGCAGCACCAGTCGTGGTGAAGCGTGCAAGATAGATTCCTACAGGGAAGGCAATGATCCAATACGCGATCATGGTGATCCACATTGGTCCTTTGGTGTCTTGCATACCGCGTAAGCACCCTGCGGCACTGACTTGCCATGCGTCCATCAACTGATAGGCAATCGCGAACAAGACCAAATACACGGCAAGCTGAGTTACATCATAATCATTAGTATACAGTGACACAATTTCATTACGTAAAAGCCAAAGCAACAGCATAGTAATCAGGGCAAATACCGTTCCTGTCAACATCCCAACTTTTTGGACTTTTCGCATCGCTAGCCAGTTCTTTTCCCCATAATAGGTACCAACTCGAATGGTCAGCGCAATCGCCAGTGACATGGGAATCATAAACAATTGCGAGGTAATCGAAATGGCGACTTGATGCGCTGCAATGGTAACTTCGCCTAAGGGACTCAAAACAATAGCGGCTGTACTAAAAATACTGACTTCAAAGAAAATGGCCAGGCCAATGGGAAAGCCAAGTTTTAAGATACGTTTGATCCATTCACTGTTCATTTTTTCAAAAGCAGCGAAAGGTTGGGTTTTTTGATAGGCCGATCCTTTGAAAACGTACATCGCCAAAGCAAAGAACATTAACCATTGCAAAATCGCGGTGGCAAATCCACATCCAGCAGAACCCAGTTCAGGGACTGGGCCTAAACCATACATAAAAATAAAGTTCAGTGGAATTAACACCAATAAGGCCAGCAGACTCAGCACAGTGACTGGACGTGGATGCCCCAATGCTTCTGAGTAACCACGTAAAGCTGCGTACATGGTGACAGCAGGCATACCTAAACTAATGGCGTGTAAGAATAAGCTCGCCTTCGGAAGTAATACTTCAGGGACACCCAATAACGGTAAAAGCAGCGGCATAGCTTGTAAGACTAATGCGGCAATGATCCCTAAAAATAATGCAACCCACAAAGACTGACGGGCGATGGTGGCAATTTTTTCAGGCGTCCGAGCACCATTGGCTTCGGCAACCAATGGGGTGGTGGCAATCATAATGCCGCTGAACAGCAGCATGACTGGTATCCATAAGCCGACCCCGACCGCAATGGCTGCAAGGTCATTGGCGGACATGTGTCCAGCCATGATGGTATCAATGAGACCAAATCCCGCTTGCGCAAATTGCGTGATCAATATCGGGATCATTAAATGAAACAGTTGTTTTAATTCATACTTGCTGCTTGTTACAGCCGTGACAGTAGACACAGAATGTACTCATTTCTTGTGAGGTGCTTAGGAATGAGGTCTTAGCGTTGGAAAGTGAGAAGCACACCAATAAAAATCACCACGCCACCCAATAAGCGTTGCCAGTTAATCGGGGTTTTTTCAGTGCCGAGCAAGCCAAAATGGTCAAATACCATCGACATTAAGATCTGTCCAAAAATAATCAGACCGGAGAGGGATAAAAAACCCAGTTTCGGTGCGGTATAAATACTGATACTGATGGCATAAACACCCAAAAATCCCCCCAACCATAAATACCAAGGGATTTGAGCAAAACTTGCAAAGTCCGGTTTTTCGGCCGATTGAAAAAACACCATAAAGGCGAGGACTATTGTACCAACCAAAAAAGAAAAAAGGGCAGCTTGCAGCGGTGAATATAAATATTCACGCAATTGGCTATTGATCGCTGTTTGAATGGTCATGGCGATACCAATACCCATCGCGAGCGGCAGTAAGTACAATAAATGGCTGCTTATTTTCATCTTGTTATCAGCAAATTCTTTTTTAATATGATCAGTCTACTGTATTCGATCAGAGTTTTCATAAGCACTCTGATGCAGTCATGTTAAAATAAACAGTATTCTTCAACGCATTTTGAGCATACTCCTTGGCTGAATTAAATCCTGCACTCGTTCCTTTGTCTTTATACATTCACATGCCGTGGTGTGTGCGTAAATGTCCATACTGTGACTTTAATTCGCATGCGGTGCCGAATGGTGAATTGTCTTTGGACTTAGAACAAGAATATTTACAGGCGTTGGTTGAAGACTTTAAAACGCAAGTCGATTTTGCTCAGGGTCGCCTGATTCATAGTGTATTTATTGGTGGCGGTACACCATCTTTGATTTCTGCCCAAGGTTATCAATGGTTATTTACTCAGCTCAAAGCATTGGTGCCATTTGAAAAGGGCTGTGAAATTACCTTGGAAGCCAATCCCGGTACGGTTGAGCACGATCCTTTTTCAGGTTATTTAGAGGCAGGGATTAATCGTTTATCTATCGGTGTGCAGAGTTTTAATACCGAGCAACTGAAAAAACTGGGTCGGATTCACTCGAATGACGATGCCATTTCTGCCATTCAGCATGCACGGGAAGCAGGTTTTGAACGGGTGAATGTCGATTTGATGCATGGCCTGCCTGAACAAGCGATTGAGCAAGCGCTTTTGGATTTGAAATTGGCTGTGGAAAATGGCGCAACACATGTGTCGTGGTATCAGTTGACGATTGAGCCGAATACGGTCTTTTTCCGCACCCAGCCGATTCTGCCTGTCGATGATGTGCTTGAAGAGATTCAAGCGCAGGGCGAAGCCTATTTAACAGCGCAAGGCTTTATCAATTATGAAGTATCTGCATGGCGTAAAGAAAAGCCGTCGGCACATAATTTAAATTATTGGCAGTTTGGTGACTATTTAGCGATTGGCGCAGGCGCGCATGGTAAAGTGACCATGCCAGACGGGGTGTATCGTTTCCAAAAAACCCGATTGCCGAAAGACTATTTAGCCAAAGTACCTGCTGAACATCTTCAGTTTAAGCGCATCGAAGCAGCCGACATGCCTTTTGAATTTATGATGAATGCTTTACGGCTAAATCATGGTGTAGATGCAAGTTTGTATACGCAGAGAACGGGTGAGAGTTTAGCGCCAATCTCTGAATTATTGGCTTCATTACGTCAGCGTCAATTGATGGTGAATGATCCTGAGCGTTTGTCTTGTACTGAACAGGGGCATATCTTTTTAAACTCAGTGTTGGAAGAGTTTTTGTAATGAATGCTATTGAAAAATTGTTTTTTTAATTTAAAAAGCACGTAAATTTTTATATTTCTAATGTAGTTTGCGTCCAATTTGTAAAATTAGACCTGTAATAATCCAATACATATTACAAGAAGGACTATCCTAAAAATGAAATATATTTTAAGTGCTGCAGTATTCAGTTTAGCTTTGATTGGTTGTGCAGATAAAAAGGCTACAGTAGAAAACACGGTATCAACTGAACCAGCGTCAGCAACTACTCCGTCGAATGACATTGCTATTGCTCAGGACGAGCAAGTTATTCATTTTACTGGGCCGCAAGATCTGACGATTGAGCTAAAAACCAAAGATAATTTTGAAACTGCACAATTGACGGATAATTCTGATCGGGTTTATGAGTTGAAACGAGCGGTTTCTGGAAGTGGTGTACGACTTGCCAATGAACAAGGCGTTTCTATTCATTTTAAAAACTTTAATGGTGTGAATGAAGGGACAGTTGAGTTGGTGAAAGATAAACCCATAGAGATCAAAGAATTTATTGCTGATAAAGCAAAGTAAAGATTAAAAAAGACCGCATTCGCGGTCTTTTTTTGAGTTTAACTTAACGATGTTTCGGTGGCATAGGGGGTAATTTATGCTGCGGTACAGGTTTGTGTTGATTGGCTTTAAATGCTGTGGCCTTATGGTTTTGTTTGGCAAATTTCGCATGAGCTTGTTGATGTTCTTTGTTCACCATGTGGGGCCCAGCAGATTTGTGATGTGTTGCTTTAGGTGGCACAGGTTTTTTATCGAAGTGTGCAGCAGGTGGTGGATTTTTATGATCGAATGCAGGCGCTGCCATAGCGGACATTGTCGCAGTTGTTGCAATCAGACCAATCATCAATGAAGACATCAATTTTTTCATGGTTACGCTCTCTATGAATTAATGAAGTCATCATAGGGGGAGGCTATGCAGAAGATATGAAGTTGTATGAGATACAAATGTAAAGCTAAAATTATGGAGTTAAATTTACTTTAAGTATTTAATATTTATTAAATAAAATTATGTTTTAGCGATAAGGTGTTCTATTTTTGTTGAAAAATACAACAAAATTTCTCCATATAAAGTTCATCTTTATACATTGTTATTACCTCATGAAGAAATTAAGAATACTACTCGTAATTCCTATAGATCAAAATTAAAAGAGAAGACAAAAAAGACCGCCGAAGCGGTCTTTTTATAGAGTCATTTAACTCGGTTTAAAGCTTAGTAGTCAAAGCTAAAGTGTTCAGGAGCCAAAGAAGTCATGGTCTTCGATGGGTTAACCATTGCTTCAGCGTGACCTTGTGAGCGTGGTAATAGACGTTCAAAGTAGAAGTCAGCCACTTTGATTTTTGCTTTATAGAACTCAGGAACTTCTGCACCATTGCCTTCTGCTAATTTTTCAGAAGCTACGGCAGCTTGTTGTGCCCAGAAATAAGCCATCATCACGTAGCCAGAGAACATTAAGAAATCGACAGAAGCAGAAGATACGATGTCACGGTCTTTACGTGCTGCAAGCATGATACGAACCGTTAATGCATTCCACTGTGCGCAAAGCTTCGTTAAGTCCCACGCAAAACGACGCATGTATTTGTTACGTGCATGTTGACCACAGAACTTCAAGATTTCAGCTGTGTAGTCACGAATCACTTTACCTTTAGAGGTCAGCAGAACTTTACGACCAATCAAGTCTAGTGCTTGAACACCGGTTGTGCCTTCGTAGAGAGTAGAGATACGTGAGTCACGAACAATTTGTTCCATGCCCCATTCTTTAATATAACCATGACCTCCGTATACTTGCATACCATGGTTTGCAGCTTCATAACCCATTTCGGTTAAGAAACCTTTGAGAATCGGGGTGTAGAAGCCTAAGTGGTCATCATGTGCTTCAAACGCTGCTGTATCACCGCGGGTTAAAGCATCAGTCATTTTGTCCGCAATTTGAGCTGCATAGTAAATCATTGAACGGCCGCCTTCAGCGATCGCTTTTTGAGTTAAAAGCATACGACGTACGTCTGCATGGTGAATAATCGCATCGGCTACTTTTTCAGGATCTTTTTTACCTGAAAGTGCGCGCATAGACATACGTTCTTTGGCATATGGAAGAGCGCCTTGGAATGCCAATTCAGCATGTGCAATGCCTTGGATCGCTGTACCAATACGTGCAGTGTTCATAAAGGTGAACATTGCGTGTAGGCCTTTGTGTTTTTCACCGATCAAGTAACCAATCGCATTGTCAAAGTTCAACACAGCTGTTGCTGAAGCACGGATCCCCATTTTGTGTTCAATCGAACCACAAGTCACAGGGTTGCGTTCGCCCACTGAACCGTCTGCATTCACAAGGAATTTTGGAACGATGAACAATGAAATCCCTTTAGTACCTGCAGGAGCATCTGGAAGACGAGCAAGTACGATATGCACGATGTTATCTGTTAAATCATGCTCACCCGCAGAGATGAAGATTTTTGTACCAGAAATTGCATAGCTACCGTCAGCTTGAGGTTCCGCTTTGGTTTTTACCTGACCTAAGTCGGTACCGCATTGAGGTTCAGTTAAGCACATGGTGCCTGACCAAGTTCCAGCAACAAGGTTCGGTAAATATTGGTTTTTCTGTTCTTCTGAACCAAATTGTAGAATGGTGTTGATACAACCTACGCTGAGACCCGGATACATTTGGAATGACCAGTTTGCTGTACCCATCATTTCAGATTTGATGAGATTCAACGACTGTGGCAAGTTTTGACCGCCAAATTCTTCAGGGAAAGACAGACCTTGCCAGCCACCCTGTACAAATTGGTCATAGGCTTCTTTAAACCCTTTTGGTGTTTTCACATCACCATTTTCAAAATGACAGCCTTCTTCATCACCCGTTTGGTTCAAAGGCGAAAGGATGTTTTCACAAAAATCCGCTGCACCTTCTAAAATCATGTCGACAGTGTCTGCATCAGCAGCTTCACCATTAGACAAAGTTTTGTAATGTGCTGGGTAATCGAGCACTTCATTCATTAAGAAACGAATATCGTGTAAAGGCGCTTTATATGCAGGCATAGTCTTAATCCTAATATCTAAATTTTTTTGGATTATCTGTATTGATGATTTGATTATTCATAATTTCATCTAAAAAACATTGATGAATACGCCCTTAAAAAATGTCAGAAAGGCGAATTGTAATATTTAACCAACATGTGAAAAATAAACTTCTGATAGACTTGATGTTGATCTTTTGATCATTTTTTTCTTTTAATAAATCATAAAGAACTTAGGTCTTTCGTACAATTATGCGATTAAAATATATAACACTTTGTTTACTGGGTTTGAGTATTACTGGGTGTGCTCAACATGTCATAAAAACCAATTCAACGGATCAGTCTCTCGGGCAACAAGCCACTCAAGGCTTAAACGCAATGTTTGAAAATGCCAGTTATGACATGAAAGGGCAATTTTCAATTCAGACAGATCTTCAGTTCGATGAAAAAAAGCCTGAAACCAAGTCAAAGCCTGCGATAAGCACACAGCCAGAGCTGGATCCTAAACTTAAAAAACAACTGGATCAGTTGATTAAAACCCAAAATATTCCGTTTAGCCAAAAAGAAAAGAAACAGCTCTATCAAGCCATTGCCAATGAATCGATCCCACCATCAGCGCGCTATAGCGATGAAGAGGATGGCGTTTCTCCGCAATCTAAAATTGCTCAATCACTGCTGAATGTATTGAATGATTTACAGTTTAGCTATAGCGGTTCAGTACATTTTAGAGAAAAACTTGCTGCCTTAACCTTGCAATTGAGTTATCAAAAACCGACCTTGCAGGTGAATGCACAGTTGCCGATGATCATTGATTTTAATCAACATAAATTTTATACCAACTACTTTGCGTTCATGCCGTTTATGGTGAATCGCGAAAGCCAAAGCAGCTTGGCTTATGTGGATTTTTCAAAACATAAAGAGACGATTGCTCAGTACGATTTGAAAAAATTTGCTGACTATTTAAAACAGATGAATGCTTTGCCCTATGTCTTGGCAGAGCCGAATCAAGTGCAAAATATTGCTTTAACACGTGATGAAAAAAATGCAGGGCTGACTAAAAAAATCCGCTATGTGGGTGATCTCGATGCGCTTTACACCCAGCTTGAACTTTTTGATTTTGTGAACGCCAACTATTACACCACGCAAATCAAAGGTCAGCGCAATAGTGACGCTGAGCAAGATGAATCTGTGGACGCTGCTGCGCATCTCAGTGCTTCCGAAGAGGCGATGGCTGCGGCTGAAGCGGCGGGAGGGACTGCAGTAGCGGCAGCAGCTGAGGATGAAGACTATGATGCGGCTTATGCATCTGTAGAACGTGTGAATGAGCTGCTCAATGCGAAAATGCATGGCCTGATGTATCACCAACACGAAACGGAAGACGAACAAACGTCTTCTGCCGCTGAATCTGCTGAAGAGGCGATTGATACTGCAAGTGCATATGCGGAGGCAACCGCGGGTGATGACGAAGAAGCCTATAGTTCGGATACTGAAGTAACCGAAGTTTATGCGGCTTCCGAAGAAGATGATGAAACAGCGAACTTATCTGAGGAAGTCTGTCAGGCCTTGATGAACACCAAACAGGTGCCGATTGGTAAAGTCACGCTGTGTCAGGATTATCAAGATGTTCGGGTGATACCGCTGCAAACAGATTCTGTACCATCGGCCTCTGATGCGGACGCATCCAACACAGATTCTGAGATTTCGGATGCTGTTGAGCAGTTAAAGCCAGTATTCCAGCAATATCAAAGTGAACAACTTGTCGATGTAAAACAATTCCAGCAATTATGGCAAAAGCATCAAACTGAAATTGCGCAGGTGCTGAATGCACAGGATAAATCATCTTCGAATGTGGTGATGGATGTAGGCTTAGATCACAAAGGCCGCGTCCAAGTAATGGACTATCAATTGGCCTTTAATGAGCCACATTTAGGTCAATTAAAGCTGAAAAGTAGCAACCAAATTTTGAATTATGGCAATGCGACTAAAATTGATCGTCAAGCCATGAAACAGGCAAAATCCATTGAGGAAGTCAGTAAAGATTCACTCTTTGAAAATATGTTGAAAGGCCTGCTTGCGCCGATCACAGGAAATGATCCTCTGCTTGCTGAAGCAGAAACTGCATCGGTTGATGATGTCCGTGCTGCAAATGAAGAAATCGAACTTCCTGAATATCTCAGTACTGTGGCATTGCAAAGTTATAAACGTCATCAATCTGAAGTGAAAGCCTATCAAGCGGCATTTGTCGTGGCATTTGCTAACTATCGCGCTCAGTATGTGCGTTATTACTCAGCCAATGATTTGAATGAAATTGCAGAAGTTTATGCATATCGATTTGTTGATGGCTTAAAAGAGCCAACAGGCAATGCGCTGAAACGTTTAAATCAATTACGTGATAAGCATGCTTTGCATCGCTATCAAGACTTTGATGACTTAGGTTCTTCGGTCAACCATTATGTACAGTCAGGAATTGGCGAGTACAAAGCTCAGGTTGAATGGAAGCAGTTGCAAAAAACCTATAAAACTGATCAGGCGATTTTTGCACATTTATATCAACAAAACTTTTTAGCTAGCTATGAACTGGAAGGAACTGAAAAAGCGCATTTGGTGAAAGCATCAAAAATCTACGCGCAAGCCTTTGCTGATGATATCAAAGGAAAATTATCAGAAGCGTCATTGCAAGGCCTAGCAGCAGAACACAAAGAGTTGTTCAGCCAATCGGCTTATTATGAAACCTATAAGGCCATTCAAAAACACAAGAACTAAGTTGGATAAAAAAAGAACCTCAATCGAGGTTCTTTTTTTAGGTGTTTCGACTGCTCTGAAAGTAAATTGAGCAAATCATTTTGAATTATAGAAAGTCTTTTAGATCAGGTTTGACGCCATTCCAAATGGAAAAAGATTCGATCGCTTGACCAACCAACATGCCAAAACCTTCTGAGGTTGGAACATGGCGTGCTTTGGCTTGATCCAAAAATGTCGACGGCTTGCCATAGGCCATTTCATAGGCGTGCGTGAATTGTAATGCTTCAGGCAAAATTAGCGGATCACCCGTTAAGCTTGCCGATGTGGCATTAATCACCAGATCAAATTGACCTGCTAAGTCAGTGAGGGCAATGGCTACAAGTTCGGCATTGGGGACAGCAGTTTTTAAGTCAGCGACCAATTGTTCAGCACGCGCTAAAGTACGGTTGGCAATGACGATTTTTTTGGCCCCAGCTTGTACCAGCGGATAAATCACGCCACGTGTTGCACCACCTGCACCAATGATCAATATATCGCTCTGTTCTAAATTCCAATCTAAGGCATGAATGGCATTCACCAAGCCTTGACCATCAGTATTATCACCGTGTAATTGACCATCTTGCATCCAAAGTGTATTGACCGCACCTGCAATTTTGGCACGTTCAGTAAGGACGGCACATTGTGCATAGGCTTGTTCTTTAAACGGAACAGTGACATTCATACCGATGCCACCTTCGGCAAAGAAGGATTCGACACTGTGCTGAAAACCATCGAGTGGCGCAAGTCGTTTGCTGTACTGAATGTCGAGGCCTGTTTTTTCAGCGAAGGCATGATGAAGTTCAGGTGAGCGTGATTGTTCAATCGGGTTGCCAATCACGGCAAATTGTTTGCTCATTGCACAGCGTCCATGTAGATGTGAAAGAGCAGACAATATACGCCAAAACCGAGGATGGCTAAAGTTCGGGCAGTCTTAAAATCGTGAAATAAAGGCGGAAAATTAAGGATTACAAATATCTAGGACGCTTTGAATCAAGATGCTGGCAGCACTGATGACTAAACCAATCAAGGCAACCACCATGAAGCCAATAGCCAAATTATCATTCAAAGACGTTTCGGAAAAAATATTGGTACTGATGGCGCTAATCAGCACAACAGCAAAGCTCCAAAACACCAATGCAGTAAGACTGACTGCTTTTTTATTGAGTGTTTGATGTGTCATGTGCGTTGTACTCCGTACAAGAAAATTACAGCCATGAGTTTATTGACACATTGTGCAATGACATAGCTTAAAGCTGTTTAAAAGATGTGTCATTGTTGAGCAATCTGATTACAAAGTAAATGCTTAAAAAATTTATTTATGCATCAAGATATTACATACAAATGAATACTCTAATCATCAGGCAATAAAAAGCCCCTGACGGACAGGGGCAAATACATGTTTATCGGTTTTATTTCAGCGTATTCAGCCAATCTTGCGGTTTTAAATAAAAGTCAGTCAGTCTTTTTTCAGCAGAATGTTCTTCCCATTCAGGACGATACGACCAGCCTGCCAAGGGTGGCATACTCACTAAAATCGACTCAATACGCCCGCCAGTTTGTAAGCCAAATAAGGTACCACGGTCATAGACCAGGTTATATTCAACGTAACGACCACGACGGTATAGTTGGAAGTCTCGTTGTGCTTCGGTATAGGCTTTGTCTTGGTTTCTTTGGAAGATCGGTAAAATCGCCTCTAAATAACCATTACCCACGGCCTGCATATATTTGAAACAGGTTTCAAAGTCCCATTGGTTGAGATCATCAAAGAATAAACCACCCACACCACGTTGTTCATCACGGTGTTTGAGATAGAAATAGTCATCACACCATTTCTTATGTTCATCATAGAGTGTATCGCTAAATGGGGCACAAAGATCATGGGCAGTTTGATGCCAAGACAAGACATCTTCATCATTTGGATAAAATGGAGTGAGGTCAAAACCACCGCCAAACCACCAAATCGGATCTTGTCCTTCTTTTTCCGCGACAAATAAACGCACATTGGCATGTGAGGTTGGGACGTTGGGGTTTTTCGGGTGAATTACCAATGACACGCCCATGGCTTGCGCTTTTGCACCTGCAATAGCGGGATGGCGTTCAGTCGCAGAGGCCGGTAATTTTGAAATGTTGATGTGCGAGAACATCACGCCGCCTTTTTCAATCACAGTTCCATTTTGAAGAACACGTGAGCGACCACCACCACCTTCAGGGCGCTCCCAGTCATCGATAGCAAATTCGGCACTTCCGCCACCAGCACGTTCTTGCTGTTCCAATGCGGCACAAATCCGTGCCTGTAAATCGCGAAGGAATTCATCTACACGTTGAATATCGGCTGAAGTTGGATTCTGCATGGTGACCTTTATTAAAATAATTTAAAGATAAGTGTCATCAAAGCATAAATTAGGTGAAAACTTAAGGCATTTTTCCCGATACTCAGCATCGGATCTATGCTTTAAATCTGGAAATCTAGTGATTAAACCAAAAGATCATGCAAAGTTAGCAGCAATTGCTCAGACTGAAATTGGGACTATTCCGACAAATTTGCTAGGTTGAATTCACTTCTGAAGCCCAGCACAATAATCATTAAGTAGATTTAAATTGAATCTCATTGATTGAAATGGTGCATCGATGTCTCAGCAGGCGAGTTCTTTAATTCAAAAATATAATGTACCAGGTCCACGCTATACCAGTTATCCAACCGTGCCGTATTGGGAGGAAGCTGAGTTTTCATTGCAACAGTGGACACAGGGCTTGAAGCGATCTTTTGATGAGAGCAATCACCTCGAAGGCATCAGTCTGTACATCCATCTACCATTTTGTGAAAGCTTATGTACGTTTTGTGGTTGCCATAAAAAAGTCACGAAAAAACATGAGATGGAGCTGCCTTATATTCAGGCGGTGCTGAAAGAATGGGACTTATATTGTCAGCTCTTGGTCGATCGACCGATGATTAAAGAAATTCATTTGGGCGGGGGGACGCCTACTTTCTTTTCTCCTGAGCATCTCACCCAGTTGATTCAAGGCATTCTAGTGCATGCTGATATTGCCGATGCACATGAATTTAGCTTTGAAGGGCATCCGAACAATACCACACGTGAGCATTTACAAGCCTTGTACGAAGTTGGGTTTCGACGCGTGAGCTATGGGGTGCAGGATTATAATGAAAAAGTGCAAAAAGCCATCCACCGTATTCAGCCCTTTGCACATGTTGAACAAGTAACACAGTGGGCACGTGATATTGGCTATACCTCTATTTCACATGATTTGGTTTTTGGTCTGCCATTTCAGGATTTAAACGATGTGTTGCATACCATTGAACAGACCAATCGTTTGATGCCAGATCGTCTAGCCTTTTATAGCTATGCACATGTGCCGTGGATTAAGGGCAATGGTCAGCGTGGTTTTAAAGATGCTGATGTCCCGAAAGATGATTTAAAGCGTCAATGCTATGAAGAAGGTAAAAAACAGCTACTAGCGCAGGGCTATCATGAAATAGGGATGGATCATTTTGCATTAACTCAAGATCCAATGTATCAAGCTTTTCAGCAGGGAAGTTTGCACCGTAATTTTATGGGCTATACCGCATCGAAAACCCAAGTAATGATTGGACTCGGCTTATCCTCGATCAGTGACAGTTGGTACAGCTTTGCGCAAAATGAAAAGAAAATTGAAGACTATTATGCACGTTTAGAAGCGAATGAAATTCCAGTCTATCGGGGGCATGTGCTGACAGATGAAGACTTAATCATCCGTAAACATATTCTCAATTTGATGTGTACCTTCCAAACTTCTTGGGCAGGTCCAGAAATGCAATTTCCTGAGCTTGATGAAGTACTAGCGCAATTGGCTGAAATGCAAGAAGATGGCTTGCTCGAGATTTTTGATCAGCACATTCAGGTGAGTGATGCAGGCAAGCCGTTTGTCCGTAATATCTGTATGGCTTTTGATTTACGATTAAAACGACGTGTCCCTGAAAATCGTATTTTTTCGATGACGATTTGAATTTTCCCTAACCCCTCTTTAATAAAGAGGGGGAAGCCTCCCTTTTGTAAAGGGAGGTTTGGAGGGATTAATTTATGGAGAATTTAAAGGATTTTTAAAAATCGTCCTTTTGATACATATGCGACATACGATCATGTTTGGTTTTTAAATATTGTTCGTTAAAGGGATTTAAACCCACAGTCAGCGGAACGCGATCAACGACATTCACGCCTTGCTCTTGTAGCGCTTCAATTTTTAACGGGTTATTGGTAATGAGACGCACCGCAGTAATGTTGAGATGATTCAACATGATAGGACACATATCATAACGACGTGCATCGGCAGGAAGATCCAATAATAAATTGGCATCCACGGTGTCATGACCTTGGTCTTGTAGGGCATAGGCACGGATTTTATTGGTTAAACCAATACCGCGACCTTCTTGGCGTAAATATAAAATCACCCCTTGACCCGCTTCATTAATTAATTTTTGGGTGGCTTGAAGTTGTGGGCCGCAGTCACATTTGAGTGAAGCAAAGGCATCACCGGTCAGGCATTCGGAGTGGATACGTACTAAAACAGGTTCAGTAGGAGCTTGTTCTAGTCCTTTAGAGAGTGCGACATGTTCTTCACCGGTTTCAGGATCCTGAAAAACCGTAATATTGAATTCACCAAAAGCGGTCGGTAATCTTGACGTTGCGACAAATTCTATAGGCACTGCTTAACCCGTTTATTCGATTATAAATTGGCTAAAGTATAGCGTAATGCTTGGACATTGGTAGAATTGCAACGACGAATTTATGCAGAACATTTTCTTTTTTGTATAAAGCGAACGATAATAGTTGATAAATAGGAAGATTATTCAGGATAATCTGACTCATTCAAAATCTCCCCAACGAGATCATTGCTAAAAATTACATCGCTACAAGTTTGGCTGATTGTAAGGTGATACAATTCGACGATATGATCGAGTTACCCATTTAGACCGAGCTTAGGAATTTGCCAGGCTTTAGAAGGCTTTGCCACATTATGCTGTATAAAGAAATACCATTTCAACGCCCTGTAACACCGTTGCTGGATACGATTAACCATCCTCAACAACTTCGTTTACTCGAGCGCAGCCAATTAGAGCAAGTGGCGGATGAGTTACGTCAATTTATTTTGTATGCGGCCGGACAAAGTGGTGGGCATTTTGGTGCCAATCTTGGGGTGATCGAATTAACCGTGGCATTACATTATTGTTTTGAAACGCCACGTGATCGTCTGATTTGGGATGTGGGTCATCAAGCCTATCCGCATAAAGCCTTAACTGGTCGTCGTGAACAATTAGTGACGATTCGTGCCAAAGATGGTTTGGCTGCGTTTCCTGCCCGTGAAGAATCTGAATTTGACACCTTTGGTGTAGGCCATTCATCAACAGCGATTTCTGCTGGTCTTGGGATGTCATTGGCACGTCGCTTCAAGCAAGATCCCTGTCATGTGGTTGCAATCGTGGGTGATGGCGCGATGACAGCGGGCATGGCTTTTGAAGCCATGAACGATGCGGTGGCACACAATGCTGACCTCATGGTGGTATTGAACGACAACGATATGTCGATCTCATGCAGTACTGGTGGTTTTGCTAAGCATTTGGCTGCGATTTGGGAAAGTGGTCAATCGGTGAATATTTCTGAAAATGGCGAAGCCTATATTCAACCTCATCCTGAATGGGCGTATAACTCACGCCTACATTGTGCTGCGACCGATGCTGCAGACAACCTATTTAAAGCCATTGGCTTTGACTACTTTGGTCCTTTTGATGGGCACGATGTTGAACAATTAACACATGTGTTTGAAGCCTTAAAAAAACGCACAGGCCCACGTTTAGTGCATGTCTATACCAAAAAAGGTAAAGGCTTTGCACCTGCCGAAGCAGATCAAATCAAATACCATGCCATCAGTAAAGTGAATGCACCTGCTGCAGTGGCAACTGCACCGAAATATTCAGATGTTTTTGGTCAGTGGTTATGTGATGAAGCTGCACAGGATGATCGTTTATTGGCGATTACCCCAGCGATGTGTGAAGGTTCAGGCATGGTGCAATTTGCCAAGCAGTTTCCTGAGCGTTTCTTTGATGTTGCCATTGCAGAACAACATGCGGTGACTTTGGCTGCGGGGATGGCCTGTGAAGGAGTAAAACCGGTTGTTGCAATCTATTCAACCTTCTTACAACGTGGTTATGATCAACTGATTCATGACGTCGCTTTGCAAAATCTTGATGTGACATTTGGTATCGACCGTGCAGGTTTGGTTGGTGAAGATGGCCCAACGCATGCCGGTGCATATGATTATGCCTTTATGCGTACCGTGCCAAACATGGTGATCATGGCGCCGAAAGACGAAAATGAATGTCGTCAAATGTTGCATACGGCTTATTTGTATAAAGGCCCAGCGGCGGTACGTTACCCACGTGGTAATGGACTGGGTGTTGAGATTCAGCAAGAGATGACAGAGCTTGAAATTGGCCGTGGTGAAATTCTTGCAAACTTCAATGATCAGCAAGATGACACCATTTCTATTCTGGCTTTCGGTAGTCGTGTTCAAGCGGCACTAGAGGCAGGACAGGCTTTAGCGACAAAGCTAGATGTGGCTGTACGTGTGATTAATATGCGCTTCGTGAAGCCATTAGATACACAGTTGATCGATCAAATCGCAGCAAGTACGCAACTGTTTGTGACAGTTGAAGAGCATGCAGTCATGGCGGGTGCGGGCAGTGCAGTAAATGAATATTTAGCCCAAGCAGGCGTGGTTAAGCCTGTGCTGAATTTAGGTTTGGCTGACGAGTTCATGCATCAAGCAACACATGCTCAAATGTTGCATCAGGCTGGACTGGATGCTGAAGGCATTGGCGCTTCAGTGACACAGAGCTGGCTAAAACATAAGCAAACAGTGGTTTGTTGAATTTCTAATTTTTAGAAACATTTTTTCCCTAAAAGCCCTTATATTTGATAAGATATAAGGGCTTTTATGCATTATTCTTTATCAGTATCTTCAAATTTGTAGTGGGTGTTCAATGGAACCTATGGTGGTTATGGCTGCGCGTGCGGCTCAATTAGTTGGTCAAGAGCTTTTAAAAGCGCATCAAAATCGTCATAAACTCGATCTACAAGTCGAAGAAAAAGGAATTGATGGTCCAGTAACGCGTGTAGACCGTTATTTGGAACAATTGACTATCGATACCCTACGTAAAAGCTATAAAAATCACAGTTTCCTAGGCGAAGAGTTTGGTCTTCAAGAAGGCAAAGGTCACGACGCTGATTGGTGTTGGATCATCGACCCACTTGATGGCACATTAAACTTCGTTAATGGTGTTCCACATTTCTGTATCTCTATTGCAGTTCAACATAAAGGTGTAACTCAACACGGTGTTATTTATGACCCTGTGAAAGATGAGTTGTTCTCTGCAAGCCGTGGTCGCGGTGCGATGATGAATCAACGCCGTATTCGTGTAAATGTAAAAGATAGCTTAGAAAACACTTTCCTTTCAGTGGGTCATGCGTATCGTAAAATTCGTAATGGCGAAGTGGTTTCTTATGCGAAAAACCATTTCAACTCATTGTTAAATGTGACTGAAGCCGGTGCTCAATACCGTCGTTCAGGTTCTGCTGCTCTTGATCTAGCATATGTTGCTGCCGGTCGTTTCGATGGTTATTTCGAACTTGGTTTGAAACCTTGGGACATCGCTGCGGGTGAACTTATTGTGAAAGAAGCGGGTGGTACTGTGGTTGATGCTCGTGGTGGTAACGACTCAATGGACAATGGTCAAGTACTTGCATGTTCTATGAAAATGCTTAAACCACTTATGCAAGCTGTTGTTCCAGCTTGGGGTGAAGCTGCTAAATAATAGAACGCTTAGTTCGAGTTTATTGACAGAATAATGAAATAAAGCCCTCTTTATGAGGGCTTTATTTTTGTCTAATCGGTCAAAAATAATGGCTTAAACACCTATAATTTAAAGCTTCTTACAAAAAATATTCTGAAGTTGACTAAAACAGGTGACATTTAAAAACTTTCTGCTATAATCCCCGCACGCACTAAATTTCGTTCATTACCTGAACATTCTCTTCTATCATTGTGTATGCGCGTTCCGGTCCAAAGAGAGGACGATATTTCGCGCCCCACCCAATCGCTAAGCGATTCCTTCAGGTTGCGGCTGTAATCATGTGTGCGTTATACGCATCGTCGTTCTCGGATCGCCGCTGATTCTATATTTTCAGCGTCTTTTGCTGTGCCGCTTTTTGCCGATGTCCATCTGAATTTATATTTTTAATGGAGCACCCATTTTTGGGGTGAAATACTCTATGAGCAAAACTTTTGCTGATTTTCCTTTACATGAGTCGTTACAACTAGCATTACAAGGTCTAGGTTTTACTACACCGACTCCAGTGCAAGAACAATCAATTCCAGCTGCATTAGAAGGTAAAGACCTTCTTGTATCAAGCCAAACTGGTTCTGGTAAAACTGCTGCATTCTTACTCCCAACTGTGAATGCTTTGGCTGGTCAAGACACATTGATGTCTTTCAAAGAGCGCATGAAAGCGGTAACTGCACCGTCTATTCTTGTACTTTGCCCTACACGTGAATTGGCTCAACAGGTTAGCCAAGACGCAATTGCTTTAGTACGTCACATGAAAGGTGTTCGTATTGCTGCAATTATGGGTGGTATGCCTTTCGGTAAACAAATCCAACAGCTTAAAGGTGCACAAGTTGTCGTAGCGACTCCAGGTCGTTTACTTGACTTGGTTAACCGTCGTCAAATTAAACTAGACAACGTTGATGCGTTAATCGTTGACGAAGCTGACCGTATGCTTGACTTAGGTTTCTCTGAAGACCTAGAAGCGATCAGCGACTTGGCTGCTAACCGTAAACAAACATTAATGTTCTCTGCAACATTTGCGCCGCGTATCATTACACTTGCAGAACGCATGATGAATGATCCACAGCGTATTGCGATTGAAACTGGTCATTCTACAAATACTGACATTGCTCAGACTCTTCACTGGACTGACGGTTTCGAACATAAGAAAAAACTTTTGACTCACTGGTTATCTGATGAGTCTGTAGATCAAGCAGTTGTATTCGCATCTACTCAAGAAGATACAGATATGTTGGCTGAAGAACTTGCAGAAGCAGGTCACTCAGTTGTTGCTCTTCACGGTGCAATGCCACAAACTGTACGTAACCGTCGTTTACGTAGCATTCGTGAAGGTCGTGCAAAAATCTTAGTTGCGACTGACGTTGCTGCACGTGGTCTAGACGTACCAACTATTTCTCACGTAATTAACTTCGGTCTTCCAATGAAGAACGAAGACTATGTACACCGTATCGGTCGTACAGGTCGTGCGGGCCGTACTGGTAACGCGATTACTTTAGCGACTTACCGTGAACGCGGTAAAATCCGTGCTTTAGAAGACTTCTTAGATGCACGTTTAAATGTATCTGAAATTGAAGGTCTTGAGCCATCTCCACCTCCTGCACGTGGTAGCCGTGATGGCGGTCGTGGTCGTCGTGATGGCGGTCGCGGTGGTCGTGGTGGTTTCGGTGGCGGTCGTCGTTTTGAAGGTGAATCAAACTTCAAACGTCGTGAAGGCAACCGTGATGGCGAACGTCGTTCATTCGGTGGCGAAGATCGTCCACGTCGCGAATACAACAACGATCGTCCACGTCGTGAAGGCGGTTTCGAAGATCGTCCACGTCGCGAATTTAACAACGATCGTCCACGTCGTGAAGGCGGTTTCGAAGATCGTCCACGTCGCGAATTTAACAACGATCGTCCACGTCGTGAAGGCGGTTTTGAAGATCGTCCACGTCGCGAATTTAACAGCGATCGTCCACGTCGTGAAGGTGGTTTTGACCGTCGTTCTAACGATGACAACCGTGGTAACCGTGTAGATTACAAACCAGCTCGTGAAGGTTATGGCGATCGTCCAAAACGTTCATTTGGTGAAGATCGTCCACGTCGTGAATTCAACGGTGACCGTCCTCAACGTTCATTTGGTGAAGATCGTCCAAAACGTTTCGGCGATGACCGTCCAAAACGTTTCGGTGATGATAAACCACGTGGCGAACGCACTTTCGGTGAAGATCGTCCACGTCGTAAATTCAATGACTAATTGAATTTCGAAAGAAATATCGAAAAAACCGGTGGAAACACCGGTTTTTTTATGGATTTAAATTAGCTTTTTAATCAGAAAAATGTATACTTGATCAAACTTTATGTGTTTAATGATAATTAATATGAACGGAAACGCGTTGGCAAATATGCGTACAGTGATGATCGAGGTACTTATGCCTTATATCGGTTTGACACTCTTATTGTGTAATATCGTTTACTATATATACAATTATTTTAACTAAATTCTTCTTTTGGGTTGAAAACACCCTCTATAAAATCGCATTAATAATAAAAAACAATTTACCTGATGGAATGCAGGGATATGCGCTCATGCAATGGTAACATTTTAAACTTCAATCCTTTATAGTATGCATGCTGAAAAAAATGCAGGAAAATCCTCAGCTATGAATAATCAAACGTCTTCTCAGACTCAGGCACTGATCGAAGTGAAAAACCTGAGTTTTAAGCGAGGAGAGCGCGTCATTTATGACAATGTCAGTTTAAAAATTCGTCGTGGTCAGATCACTGCAATTATGGGTCCATCTGGTACAGGTAAAACGACTTTACTCCGTTTAATTGGTGGTCAATTGACTCCCGATAATGGAGAAGTGTTGCTTGATGGGCAGGACATTGCACAGATGTCACGTCAGGAACTCTTCGCTGCGCGTGCGCGTATGGGGATGCTGTTTCAGAGCGGCGCATTATTTACCGATATGTCGGTGTATGAAAACGTAGCCTTTCCAATTCGTGCGCATACCAAGTTGCCAGAGCATTTGATCGCTGAAATTGTTGCGTTGAAATTAGAGTCTGTTGGTTTACGTGGTGCAGAACAAATGATGCCCTCTGAACTTTCAGGTGGTATGAATCGTCGTGTGGCTTTGGCCCGTGCAATTGCACTCGATCCTGAGCTGATCATGTATGACGAACCCTTTGCAGGGCAGGACCCGATTGTGATGGGGGTTTTAACCCGCTTGATTCGTTCGCTACGTGAAGCTTTAGATTTAACCACCATTATTGTCTCGCATGATGTAGCTGAAACCTTATCAATTGCAGATTACATCTATGTGGTGGCTGAAGGGAAAGTGCAGGGCGAGGGAACACCTGAGCAGTTAAAAGCACATGCTTCGCCTTTTGTGAAGCAGTTCTTGACGGGTTCGGTAGAAGGTCCGGTCGATTATCAATTCAGTCATCAGCCCTATTTAAATCATGAGGTTCGTTCATGAATGCTATTGCCGCATTAGGTAGACGCGTCATTGAACGTGTTCGAGGAATCGGCGTAGCAACCATTATGTTGCTGCAGATTCTTTTTTCCATGCCGACTTTACTTGGCGTGAAATTGTTTATTTATCAGATGTACCGTGTTGGTGTGCTTTCATTACTGATTATTGTGGTATCTGGCTTATTTATTGGCTCGGTACTGGGTTTGCAGATGTATAGCATTCTGTCGACCTTTGGTAGTGAAGCGATGCTCGGCACAGCCGTTGCACTGACTTTACTGCGTGAACTTGCACCTGTGGTTGCGGCTTTACTCTTTGCAGGTCGTGCAGGTTCTGCTTTGACGGCTGAAATTGGTTTGATGAAAGCCACTGAGCAGTTGTCGAGTATGGAAATGATCGGGGTCGATCCATTAAAACGAGTGATCTCGCCTCGACTTTGGGCTGGTATTTTTAGCTTGCCAATGTTGTCGGTGATTTTCGCTGCGGTCGGCATCATGGGCGGTAAATTGGTGGGTGTTGATTTTCTGGGTGCAGATGAAGGCTCTTATTGGAGTGGCATCGAGAACAGTGTGCAATTCTTTAAAGACGTCTTTAATGGCACCATCATCAAAAGTTTTGTTTTTGCATTAATTTGTACATGGATTGCGGTCTATCAGGGTTATGCCTGTGTCCCAACTTCAGAAGGTATTGCAACGTCGACCACACGTACAGTCGTGTATTCTTCGTTGTGTGTTTTAGGATCAGATTTCGTGTTGACTGCGGTCATGTTCGGAGGTATTTAATGAAATCACGTACGAGTGAACTGGCCGTCGGTTTTTTTGTCATTCTTTTTGCTATCGCTATTTTCTTCTTGGCGATGCGTGTGAGTGGTTTGGTCGGCAATAACATCGAAGACAGTTATGAATTGACCGCGACATTTGAAAATGTAAACGGGATTAAACCCCGTGCCAAAGTCACCTTAAGCGGTGTCAAAGTCGGTCAAGTGGAGTCGTTGAAACTCGATCCTGTGACGCGCTTAGTGACAGCACATCTGATTATGGATGGCTCATTAACCTCTTATAACGCAGAACAATTAAAAGAAGTGCAAAAGAATGCACTCGAAGAACTGCGTTACACATCAGATTATGAAGCAGCAACACCTGCGAAACAAAAAGAAATGGAACAGCAACTGATTGCTAACATGAAATCCATCACCAATATCGATGAAGATGCTTACATTATGGTGGCAACCAATGGTTTATTGGGCGAGAAATATTTGAAAATTGTACCGGGTGGTGGTGTCAACTTCTTAAAACGTGGTGACCAAATTGGTAATACCCAAGGTACGATGGAAATCGAAGATTTGGTGTCTAAATTTGTGACCGGTGGTGCAGGGAACAAATCTGACAGCACAGCAGAAGCTGAACAAAAAACAGAAGCTGCTGACACAACAACGGCAGAAGAACCTGCATTTGTTGAATAATTTTTAGGAGAAATTAAGTGAACACATTGTTAAAACATACGCTTACAGCAAGTATCTTATCAACTATGATGGCAGGTACAGCTTTTGCTGCTCCAAGCGAAGCACCACCTGCATTTGTAAAAAAAGTGGCTGATGGCCTCATTACACGTTTAAAAGCAGATCACGCAAAACTACAAAATAACCCTGCAGCTGTGAAAACGATTGTTCGTCAAAACTTAGACCCGTATATCGATTCACAAGCGTTCACACGTATCGTGATGGGTACGTATGCAACGAATCAATACAGCTCAGCGGCTCAACGTGCGCAGTTTGAACGTAACTTCCGTGCAACGCTGATCGAAAACTATGGTTCAGCTTTTGCCAAGTTTAGTAACCAAACGTATAGCATGCGTCCATATAAAGCGTCGAACAGTAAGAACCCTGTTGTAACGATTGATTTCCATAACAACGGTGAAAAAATTCCAGTCTCTTTCCAGTTGGCGGATAAAGGTTCACAATGGAAAATCCGTAATATCAACGTTTCGGGTATCGACCTAGGCTTACAATTCCGTAATCAGTTTGCGGCGACTGTAAAACGTAATGGCGGTAACATTGATAAAGCAATTGCGAACTTCAAACCTGATGCTGATGCAGCATTAGACAAGAAAAAATAAGATAGGTGATGTGTGATTAAACTTCATCAACAAGAATTGATAGTTTCAGGCAAAATCGATTACAACAATGCCGAATTATATTATCAAGACGGCTTGAAATTGATTCAACAACAGCAAGCTTTTCCCTTAGTGGTCAATCTTGCTGAGCTTGAACATGGCAGCACTTTGGCTTTAGCTGTTTTGGTCCGTTGGTTACGCCAAACGCCAAAAGCGCAAGGTTTGCAGTTTAAAGCAGTCCCTGAAAAAATGATGAAGATTATTCAAGCTTGTCATCTTGAGCATGACTTGCAATTGATCTAAATAAAAAAAAGCACCATAAGGTGCTTTTTTTATTTCAGCGGGACAAGAAACTCTCGCAAGTCTACGCAATAGGAAAGGATTAAATCCATTTCTTCCAACGGAAGTACATCAATGGGCCAATAAAGAATGCCACGATGATTAAGCTGACCACGATAAAACTGGTTGTACCATGTGCGAATGGCAGTACATCGGTGTTCATCCCATAGACGCTAGCCACTAACATCGGTGGCGCAAGCATACTTGGTAAAATCGAGAATCGACGAATCGTATCATTCTGTTCGGTGTTAATGAACCCTGAGGTGGTATCCAGTAAGAATCGAACCTTTTGGAACAAGAAGGCATCATGCTCAACAAGAGAGCGTACGTCTTCACTGAGTTCTCGGATGTCGGCATCATAAATATGGCTGCCCAAGGCGCGAGGACGTGACAGGAAGGTAAGAACACGACGTAAGTCGATCAGACACAGTTGAGCTTTCCCGAGCATATCTTCTAAATGTGCAAGTCGGGTAATCATGTCATCTAAGTCTAAAATCATCTCACGATGACGGTTATTCAGCACTTCTGTGGAATACTTTTCTAAGTCCTTGTGGATATCTTCCAAGATATCCGCAAGCTCATCGAGTTTGGCTTCTAAAAGACCCAATAAAATCCAAGTTGGATCTTTATAGTCAATTTCATAATCATTGCGACGCGCGCGCGCACGAAAGGCACGGAAAGCTACCAGCTTTTCACCCCGTAAAGTGAATAAGCGTTCTTTATGCAAAATAAAGGCAACCGTTTGTACGGTAGCTAAGGTGCTGGCATTTTCTTCGGGTTCGCCATCGACCTGAAAATTTTTATTTTTCGTTAAAAAATAGGTGCTGATGTGCAAAATACCGTCGTCATCACGGTAAAATCGTGCACTCGACGAAATATCTTCTAATGATTTTAATGTAGGTAAATTTTGATCATAGGCATCCATAATCCATTGCTGCTCTTCCTGAGACGGGGCAATGAGATCGAGCCAGACTAAATCCTGATGTAAATCGAAGTCACCATTGATGGTGACATCTTCCAGGCTACCGCGCTCTGTGGCGTAAAAGGCTTCAAGCATGTTGTCTTTTCCCCTTGCGCAGTAAGTTAAAAATGAATGGGTGTATTTTAGACAAGGATTTGCTGAAAAACACTGTTCTAATGCTTATTTTATGAAAAAATCTGTTTAAAGTTGATTTTTCCAGCATAGCGTTCCTGATCTGATGGGGATTATAAATGAAATCTATCGCAATTTTCTGTGGTTCCGCCCTTGGTAACAATCCAGCCTATTTACAGGTGGCTGAAAAAGTCGGTCGTCATTTGGCGGCACAAGGCATCACACTGGTCTATGGTGGTGGTCGTTCAGGTTTGATGGGGGTTGTGGCAGATAGTGCTTTGCGTGCAGGCGGGCAAGTCATTGGGGTGATTCCAAAAGTCCTGGTCGATAAAGAATTGGCGCATCCAGATTTAACCGAATTGCATGTAGTAGAAAATATGCAACAACGGAAAACTAAAATGTCTGAACTCTCGGATGGTTTTGTGGCGATTCCAGGTGGAGCAGGCACCTTAGAGGAAATTTTTGAGCAGTGGACGTGGGCTCAATTGGGCATTCATTTAAAGCCATGTGCCTTTCTCAATGTAGATGGTTTTTATGACGATTTATTGAATTTTCTGAAAACTACCGCAGAAAAAGGCTTTACCCATCCACGTTTTATCGAAGGCTTAATTGCAGAAGATAATATTGAAACGATTGTTGAGCAGTTTCAACATTTCACTGCGCCAGAGCCGAAATGGGGCATGGTTGAACGTACAGCCTTTATCGCGGATTTGGAACAAGATTGATGAAAACTATTACTGTAGCCGCAGCAATTATTCTAAATGAACAGCATGAACTTTTAGTGGTTCGTAAAAAACACACGGCATTCTTTATGCAAGTGGGTGGTAAGTTAGAACCCAATGAAGCCCCTGAAATCACCATGCTGCGTGAAATTCAGGAAGAAATAGGCTGCGCTGCGCAGATTGAGCAATTCATTGGTCGTTTTGAAACGGCCGCTGCGAACGAAGCAGATCATCTACTGGTGAGTTATGTCTATCTTGTTCAGTTGCAAGGTGAACCGAAAATTGATGCGGAAATTGCAGCGATGCAATGGGTCAGCTTGGATGATACACAAACAAAACTTGCACCTTTAACACGTGAGGTGGTGATTCCTTGGGTGAAGCAGCAGGCGCGATCTCTTGCTGAAAGCTAAACCGCTTCGCTTGCTCAGTTTCTTTATTAGTGGTTGATGTTTGAAACTAAGACTGTGCCGCAGCAATGCATGCGGCATATACCTGCGTGCAATGTAGCTGATGTAACAGCGTACTTAATGCATGGATTGAACTCCCCGTGGTCACCACATCATCGATGATGAGGACTTTGCGGAAACGGCGTTTTTCGGTTGGGTCGATAATAAATTGCTGTTCGATATTTTCTAGTCGTTCTAGCCGACTTAAACCTTTTTGAGCGTGCTGTGCTTGACGAATCACGGGTTGCCAAACAGGGATGCGCAATTGCTTTGCCATCATCTGTGCAACGAGTAGCATTTGGTTGTACCCACGGTCTTTGAGGCGTTCTACTGAAATAGGCATCGGCACGATGGCTTGAACTCTAGCTAAGCGCATGCTTAAAAGGCTCTGTGCCAGTAAATTTTGATAGTGCAATTGTTGCTCATACTTATAGCTTTGGATGATGCGATCTATTGGAAAATCATAGTGAAAGGCACAAGAGATGCTGTGTTCATGGCGATTAACCATTTTTTTAAACCAAGGCAGTTGTTCCCAGCAGTCAGTACAAAGCGAATGATGTTGTTGTCGATCGATACCACAGAGCAGGCAAGGGGAAACGCTCTGCATTCCTTTTCGGATGAAATGTTGGATGGATTGGAGCATGTTTTTATTCTAATCATTCTTTTTTGAGTATTTTGCACAGATTGCTGTGAAGTGCAATCACGACACTACAGCAATCTGTTCGACAAGCTTACTGGTTAAAGCCAATCTGTATTTTTAGGATGATCGCTCCATTACGTTCTCCTAATTATACATAGGCATAACGGGGTGCTTCAGGCAGCCATCGTTTTAAAAGCGCTTGAGCCTGTGCAGGATAGTCATTCAGGACTTGTTGAGCCACATAGTGAGCCTGATTGAGTAAATGGTCATCTCGCTCTAATTTTGCTACACGAAAGCCCATGTCGCCCGTTTGTTTAGTGCCGAGGAGCTCACCGGGGCCGCGAATTTCCAAATCTTTTTCAGCAATAATAAAGCCGTCATTGGTCTCGCGCATAATGCGTAAACGCTCTTGCCCATTTTGCGACAAGGGATTTTTATACAGCAAGGCACAGAAACTGGCTTTGGCACCACGCCCTACACGACCACGTAGCTGATGTAGTTGTGAAAGCCCTAGGCGTTCTGCATTTTCAATCACCATGATTGAGGCATTTGGGACGTCAACACCGACTTCAATCACTGTGGTTGCAATCAGTAATTGCAATTCATTATTTTTAAATTGCTGCATCACTGCTTGCTTTTCATCGGCCTTCATTTTGCCGTGAACAAGGCCAATATTGAGGTCTGGAAAGCGTTCTTTAATTTCATTAAAAGTCGCTTCAGCGGCCTGAGCATCTAAGGTTTCGGATTGTTCCACTAAGGTACAGACCCAATAGGCTTGTTTACCTTCAGCACAATTGCTGGCAATCCGCTGTAGTACTTCTTCACGACGGTCAAGTGGAATAGTGACTGTTTGAATCGGTGTACGACCGGGTGGCAGTTCATCAATCACTGAGGTATCTAAATCGCCATAAGCCGACATCGCCAAAGTACGAGGAATAGGGGTTGCTGTCATCACCAGTTGATGCGGTGTCATGCCATTTAGACCTTTGTTTCGAAGTGCTAAACGCTGATCGACACCAAAACGGTGTTGTTCATCAATAATCACTAAACCTAATTTGGCAAATTGAACATTGTCTTGAAATAAAGCATGTGTGCCGACCACTAAATTGGCGGAGCCATCTTGAATACTTTGTTCTGCCGCAGCTCGAGCTTTACCTTTTTGTTTGCCTGAAAGCCAAGACACGGTCAGACCCATCGGCTCAAACCATTTTTTGAAATTTAGATAATGTTGTTCGGCCAAAATTTCTGTCGGCGCCATCATGGCCACTTGCCAACCTTCCTCAAGCGCATGACAGGCTGCAACGCCTGCAACCAAGGTTTTACCTGCACCTACATCGCCTTGTACGAGTCGTAGCATAGGTTTGTTCTTTTTCAGATCGACCGCAATTTCTTTGGACACGCGTTTTTGTGCGCCGGTCATTTCAAACGGTAGTGTACTTAAAAGCTGTTTGGTGAAGTTCTTACTTGCAGAGAATGACGGTGCTTCGATTTGTTGAATATAAGCACGGCGGCTGAGCAAACTGACCTGATGGGCAACCAATTCTTCGAAAATTAAACGTTGCTGTGCAGGATGAGAACCTTGGCTGAGTTGCAACATATTGGCATCGACAGGGGGGTGATGAATATAGTCCAGTGCTTGTTTTAGGGCATAGCCATTGGTGAATTTTTCTGGCAATAATTCAGGTAAGTCATCACTATATAACTGTAGTGCTTGTTTGACGTATTCACGCAGTTTGGGCTGTGTTAAGCCTTCAGTTGCAGGGTAAATCGCAGTGAGTTGGGTTTGAGGTAAAGGCGTGTGTTCAGTAATCACCTGTAGTTCAGGATGATACATTTCTAAGCCACGAGCACCAACACGGACTTCACCAAAAATCCGTAAACGATTTCCCGGTTTTACCCGATCAGTAATGCCTTTGTAGATATGGTAAAAACGTAAAGTGACTTTGCCACAATCGTCATCCAAAAGGGCGGCCATCGATTTACGCTTACCGGGTGGGAAGTCGATACTTTTGACTGTACCTTCCAGTAAATAACTTCGACCCACGGTCAATTGGTTCATGGGGATGATCGTGCTACGATCTTCATAGTCGCGTGGCAGATGAAACAAAAGATCATCTGTCGTGAAAATATTTAGTTTTTCAAGTAAAGCAGCGGCGGCATTGCCAACCCCTTGCAATTGATGGACGGCAGCCATGTCCCCTCAACTTCGGTTTATATGATCTAAATGGATCAGTTCTGAGAATAGGTCGTTTGATGCATATTCTATTTATCGGTTATGGTAAAACATCGCAACGTGTTGCTAAACAATTATTTCAGCAAGGTCACCAAATTACCACAGTGAGTCGTAGTGCGAAAGAGGATGATTTTGCAGAACATTTAATCCAAGATGTTCACCAACTGGATTTGTCGCAGGTTCAACCGATTGATGTAGTCTATGTTCTTTTGGCTCCTGCACGTCATGCTCAACTCAATGCTGTGGATGCTTACCGACACACTTATGTCGATTCTGTACAGCCGATTGTTCAAGCATTAGCACATCATCCAATACAACGTTTAATCGTGGTGTCTTCCACTCGTGTCTATGGTGAACATGCGGGGGAGCGGATTGATGATGACACTGTGCCACATCCGATCGATGAGCAGGGCATGTTGTTACTGGAAATGGAGCATCGCTACACACAAGCATTTCCTAACGAATGCGTGATCGTACGTCCATCTGGAATTTATGGCACATCGACAACACGAATGCAGAAACTGGCAGAAACGACTCATCGCTATCCCAATATTCATTGGTCAAATCGAATACATATCGATGATTTGGCAAAATTTCTGTGTCATCTACTTCACGTGGAACATCCTGAAAAATCATATATTTGTACTGATAATAAACCTCAACCTTTGCATGAGCGAATCTTGGAATTGCAAAGAGCTATGCATTTACCCGAATTGGTTTTAGAGAGTGAAGTAGAAACAGGGAAAAAGATTTATGCAACGCGGATGATGGAGAGTGGTTTTAAGTTAGCGCACGATTGATTGTGATGTGTATGTAAAATTGGCGTGACGTATAAAATTCAGAGCAGCTTTGTGAGTATTAAAAGAAATTCTATAAATGAATAAGATAGGTCTTTTACAACATGTATTGTTCAAATTTTAGAATGGATCTCAAAGGATAAAATTTAAATAATGACAAAATCATTTGCTGAACTTACTCAGAATCTACCCCATAGACCGATTCTGGAAAAAGCTTTGAGTTATTTTGAAAATTTACCAAAGATCGCGATTGATTGTGGTTGTGGTGCAGGAAATGAATCATCATTTCTACTCCGTCATAATTTTAAAGTATATGCATTTGATCCAACTGTTGAAGCTAAAAATATCTGTCTAAGTAAATTTAAAGACAATAAGAATTTTTTATTTTCTAATCAGGCCTTTGAAGACTATAGCTTTCCTAAAGCTAGTTTAATTATTGCTTTATTCAGTTTATTTTTTTTGTTCTATGGATTCGCTTGAAAGTGTTTTAAAGAAAATGCAGGAATTCTTAAGTTAGCAAGGCATTTTACTCATACAACTGTTAGGAAAAGATGATGATTGGGTAAATAATTTTTCTGAAAAGTTTATAGGTTTTGAACAGGAAGAGCTTAAACAATTGTTTGATGCGGACTTTGATATTATTTATATCGATGAATTTAAAGGCAATAAACCGCTAGCCAATGGAACTCCAAAATTTTGGCATGTACATACCTTAATTTAAAAAAAGAAAATATTAAATACTTTTGTATAGTCCAAAAAACAGAGACAAGCCTTTTACAACTTGTCCCTGATTTTGCTCATATTCTTCCGCTTTTATGGCGAAAAAAATCAGAACGGTTTATTTCTTCTTACGTTTCAAGCGTTTTTTGGCTTGTTCCGCAGCCACTTTATCCAGTGCTTCTTTTAACTCTTCATCACTAAAGGTCGTAATGTGCTGCAACATTTGCAGTGTCACATCATCCAAAACGAGGTTGGCATATTGCGCAACATTTTGGAAATTTTCATCAAACACAATGGCATTGTTTTCATTGGTGCTGATATAACCTTGTTGGGTTAAGACTTTAATAAAGCTTTGGAATAAGGCCTTATCAAAGAACTCTGGCGAGTTAAATTCATACAGCACAGACAGACGTTGACCAACCAAGTGACTGAGTTCTTCAACCTGACGCGTCGAGATATTGCCTGAACCACGTTGTGTGATTAAGGCCAAAGTCATGTAGTAACGCTCAAGACTTTGCATCACGGGTGCAGCTAAGACCACTAACTGATTGTGCTGCTCTGAGTTAGGCGCAGGGGAGATCAGGTTGCCTTCTGCATCTTCAGAAATTAGCTTGGCTTTGATCAGTACTTCTGCATACGCACAGATCTGATCTTTAAGTTCTTCATCATTCCATTTAAGGAACAACTCAGCTTTTAAGAACGGATACAGTGTACGAATGACATTAATCAAATCACCACGGCGAATATAACCATTATGTTCAACCAAAGCGGCAATCAATGATGGCAAAATAAATGCATGTAGGATGTTGTTACGGAAGTAGGTTAATAGCACCGCTTGATTATCAGCAATGGCAATAATATCGCCAAGGACATGATTAACACGTTTAATCAGCTTGAGTTTCAAGCCATAAGCAATGATTTCTTTACCCGATAGCGGTGTCACTTGCATGCGTTCATCGTAAGGTAAGGCATTTAAAAGATCGCGATAGGTATCTAACTGCTTAATGCAAATCTCTTCATCTAAAGTATGTTTAGATGTCGCCAATAAAATCAGTGAAAGCAATGAAACCGGGTTCACCACTGCTGCACGGTTAATATTTTCTAAAATCACGTGTGCAGAACTGTTAATGGCATCCGAAACCTCTGGCGGAATTGGGTCGTCATTTTTCTCGATTTTGATGTTGCTTGCATTATGCTGTTTCAACATATCATCAAGGAAAACCGGCTCACCAAAGTTCAAATGCACTTTACCGAAAATACGTTCGATCTTACGCAGAGTTTTCATAATCCCAATGATCGATTCGCCTTCTTTCGGCTTACCATTCATTTCGCCAACGTAGGTCGCACCTTCCATTAAACGCTCATAGCCGATATAGGTCGGTAAGAACACGATCGGTTTGGCTGGATTACGTAAATGACCATGGACAGTCATGGCGAGCATGCCAGTCTTCGGTGGTAATAAACGACCAGTACGTGAACGACCCCCTTCGATGAAGTATTCAAGTGGTGTATTACGCGCCAAAATACTATAGAGGTATTCTTTAAATACAGTGGTGTAGAGACCATTGCCACGGAATGAGCGACGAATAAAGAACGCACCGCCACCACGTAAAATTTGTCCTACAAATGGCATGTTCAAGTTATCGCCCGCAGCAATGTACGGCACCATTAAGCCACGCTTATAGATCACATATGACAATAATAAATAGTCGATATGACTACGATGGCATGGGGTGTAAATGATCTCGTAGTCTTTGGCCAGTTCACGAACGGTACTGAAGTTATGCACTTCGACGCCATCATAAAGCTGTGTCCACAGACGAGTCAGTGCTAAGTCAGCAAAACGTACTGTTGATGCAGAATAGTCAGAAACGATTTCATTTAAATAACCAATCGCACGACGTTCAGCTTCAACCATACTGATTTTACTGCGAATGCTTTCACGACGAATCGCATCTTGCACATCCGTAGATTTGATCAGGCCGTGCATCACATTACGACGGTCAGATAAATCCGGCCCCAAAACCACTTCACGCTGTGCATCTAAATAATCATTCAGTGTGCTGACAATATAAGTCGCAGGTGACAGGTTCGGATGTGTAGTTTTGGCATATTCAACCAAACGACGCAAAGACTGTGGCTCATGGAATTCGAGGTACGATTGACGACCGTGCAAACCAATATTCACCAACTGCTTCACTTTGCTTGGTGTAGACCAGGTATCGGTAAATAATAATTTAAACCAAGAGTCTTCTTTATCGGGTTCACGGCCCCACAGCACGGTTACAGGAACGAGCTCAACATCCGCATCAGGATTTTTTTCCAAAACCTCAATTAAACGTAATAAACGAGGTGGAAAGGCATGTGGCGGTGGATTGAGTAAGTTGTCTTCATCATGATGTTGTAAAAACACCACAGAGGCTTTTTCTGTTTGCGTACCCACAGTCATTGGGTCGAGTGCAGGGTGTAGCTTTAAACGACGGGTTTCACCATCGACAATTAAAGCATTACTCCGTGAATGATTTTGCAGAACGTAGCAGGTAATTTTCGTTGTCTGTACGCCGGTATCTGTATCGGTTTCAGTCACTACAGGTTCTACAGGGACTTCACCTAAAACATGCGGTGTTACCACAAGGTCAAGCAGTTTACTCGAAAGCTTTCGATACATCTGACCAAAGCCGCTCTTGGACATACAAACTCCTACTTTTCATGACCAAACCACAGAGATTCTGAGGGGAATCTATTCTGCGTAATTGTACTTAAAAACTGTATGTCATTTTCTGACAAATTGCATAGATATTGTAAGATTTTATCGTTAAAAAACGTATTTTTAGCAGTTATATTGCATCAGCAAGGTGACAGATCAGTCAGCGAATCTTTAGGGTTTTAGTCTGGATTTATGGCAAAATGGAAAATATATTTAAACATCTGTTGATGTTGCCTGCGTTAGCTTAATCCCGAATGATAGATAGGTTTGTTATGAATGCCTTAACACAAGAGTTGGTTGATTTACTCAGCCTTGAAAAATTAGAAGAAAATATTTTTCGTGGGCAAAGCCGAAATTTGGTCGGGAAACGTGTCTTTGGTGGACAGGTTTTAGGTCAGGCGCTACGTGCGGCATCTTATACGACAGATCGACCTGCTCATTCTTTACATGCCTATTTCTTATTTGGCGGTGATATCAATGCACCAATCATTTATGAAGTGGATCGTATTCGCGATGGACGCAGTTTTGTGAGTCGTCAGGTTCGTGCGATTCAACATGGTAAAACCATTTTTATGTGTATGGTGTCATTTGCAGAGCAAGAAGAAGGGTTGAACTACCAAGTTGCAGAGCCAGAATATCCAGCCGTCGAAGATTTAAAATCTGAAGCTGAGTTGAAACGAATGATGGTGGAGTTTGTCCCTGAAAACGTCCGCGCATCTTTTATGCGCGACCGTCATGTGGAAATTCGCCCGATTGATCCACAAAACCCGTACCAACCGCAGCCTGCTGCGCCATCGTATGCACACTATATTCGTACCCATGACAAAATTGCTGCTGACGTTGATGACATCTCTTTACATCAGGCTATTGCGGCATTCTATTCAGACTTTACGCTGATGACGACTGCACTTCGTCCACATGGTTTAAGTTATTTATCACCTAGTTTGCAGTGTGCGAGTATTGATCATGCCATGTATTTCCATAAGCCATTCCGTGTGGATGAATGGATGCTTTATGATATGGATGCCACCGTCAGTGCTAGTTCACGTGGTCTAAATTTCGGTCGCATGTGGCAAAACGGTGAGTTGGTCTGTAGTACGACACAAGAAGGCTTGATTCGTTTACGTGAAATTGAAACCCAATAAGCTTTGAGCAATATGTGTTAATAGTAAAAGTTGAATACTGAAAAAACCGAATCTTCTGATTCGGTTTTTTATCTCCGTCAATTTGGGGTTATGCAACTACTCACGGAATCGAGTTATCTTATTAGGGTGCAGTACTAATTGAATTGGGTTGAATACATGCTTTGCAGAATTGTAGCAGTTCATGTGACAAAAAATTCCTCGATTCTCAATGGGTCGCATGGCATAGTGCCTGAATAAAGGATGATAAATGCAAGGCACAATGAGCTTAAATACGCAGATTTTAATTGCCGCAATATTGGGTGTGGCATTTGGCTTTTTATTAATTCAGTTTCCAGAGACGCAGTTTTTATCCGCCAGCCTGTATGGCCTGGGGATTGCCAGTAGTATTTTTATTGGCTTGCTGAAAATGATCTTGGTTCCGCTGATCTTTAGTTCGATTGTGGTGGGGGTATCGAATTTACAAGCGGGTGGTCAGCTGAGTCGTACGTGGAAAATTACCTTAGCTTGCTGTGTCACCACCACGACTTTGGCACTGATCTTGGGTCTAGCATGTGCGCATATTTTTAAAGTTGGGCAGGGCGTGGACATCGTCATGTTCCAAGATGCAATGCAACAACATCAGAGTCCTGACACCCTCACAGCAGGTTCATTCTTTACCAATTTTATTCAAAATACACTGATCAATCCGTTTAAAGCCTTTAGTGATGGCAACGTACTCGCAGTCGTGGTGTTTTCACTATTTCTAGGTGTGGCCTTGGTCAAAGGCGGTGAAAAGTTCCGAAGCGTGAGAAAGCTCAGTCAGCAATTTTTCGACATCATGATGATGATCATCGGCTGGGTGATGAAGCTTGCACCGATTGGTATTTTTGCATTATTGGCTAAATTGATTGCTACCGAAGATATTTCGGTGTTGAGTCGCCTCGCGGAGTTTGCTGCCGTAGTCACAGGGACCACGATTTTCCATGGGGCAGTGGTGTTACCTCTGTTGCTTTGGATTTTTGGGAAAATGAGTCCACTGACATTTTTTAGAGGAACACGAGCTGCCTTAATCACTGCTTTTGCAACCAGTTCAAGTTCAGCAACGATGCCACTGTCGATGAAATGTGCGCAGGAAAATTTAGGCGTACGTCCTCAAACAGCAGGTTTTGTGATTCCATTGGGCACACAGTTAAATATGGATGGTACAGCGTTGTATGAAGCTGCTGCTGCGTTATTTATTGCTAACTTGATGGGCTTAGATTTAACCTTGGGTCAGCAGTTAATTGTCTGTGCAACCGCCATGATTGCGTCACTCGGCGCACCGGGCATTCCAAGTGCTGGAATGGTGACGATGATTATGGTTTTACAATCGGTTGGGCTTCCTGCAGAAGCCATTGCGATATTGCTGCCGATCGATCGTCTATTGGATACGGTACGGACTGTGGTGAACGTACAGGGCGATATGATGATTAGTGTGGTGGTTGATCGTCATACGCGAGATGTAGATGAACCAGCGTTGTCGAATTAAATAGATAAAGCACTAAAATGTGGGTTGTAGACGATCTCCCACAGATGCCCATCTAAGTCTTGAAAATAGCCTGCATAACCACCGTAAAACGTGGGCAGTGCGGGTTTAATTGTTTTTGCACCTGCGCGTTGGGCTTGTTTCATGATTTGATCGACGGCTGCAGGACTGTTGACGTTATGTCCGAGAGACATTTGAGTTGGACAAAATGCTGAAGTGCTGAGTCCGGTGTCATGACTAAGGCTATCTTGTGGCCAGAGTACGAGCTTTAAACCGTGTTGTAAATCAAAAAATGCCACAGCGCCATGTTCAAACTCAGTCCCAATAATCCCTGCGCTATTTAGACCTAAACCCTCCTGATAAAACGCGAATGCAGCATGTAAATCTTTCACGGCCAGTGTAATGACGGAGATGTGAGCGTGCATGGAGATGCTCCTGAATGGCTTATTTTTATTTTAGGATGAGACTGAGTATAAATACATTTTAAAGAGAATAGGGAACTCGGAATAACTGTACTTTAAACCTCGAACTTATGACCTTTTCCATCTTGAGTGTGTTGATTGCTCAATAAAAAACGGAGCGTAATGGATGTGAGCACAAAAAAAGCAGGGCGAACCCTGCTTAATACAGATTTTAAAGTGGTGTTTAAGCGACTTTCAGTGCGGCACGTTTTGTAGCAGGAGAGTTGTCGAGGTATGCAATCGCATCTTCCGTTTTTGCTTCATGCACAGGATCGTACCAAGGCATTAAATACCCCAATTGCTGCGACACTAACCAAAGTGGATGTGGCAATAATCGATTATCTTTTTGCGCGATACGCGCCCATTCACGCCAAATCCACGGTTTATATACGGCAGGTTTAATCGATGCATAGCGCGAGTCTTGCTGCATGATATGTGCTGCACCATCGACCCATAGACCAAGTACGGCTGCAATTACGATCACACTTTGATAATAGCGAGAAATATAGCCCCCACCGAGATGACGATACAAATCAAAGGCCACGGTACGATGCTCTATTTCTTCTGCACCATGCCATTTTACTAGATCGAGCATATTCGGATCGGCACCGAGGCGTTCCCACTCTTTATTATATAAAGCATATTTGCCTAGTACACAGGTCATGTGTTCAACCGTTGCAATCACCCCTAAACGAAAGAGATCCCATTGATGATCTAAAGCTTTGGGTACGTTGAGCCCTAAAGGTTGGTCTGCAAGCAGTTTGCCAAAGAGAAAATCCATGATTTCAAGGTTGCGTTGAATACTGATATTGCGCTGAGACAGATATTCTTTATTGGCAGAGTTATGCGCCTGAGCATGCATAGCTTCTTGGCGGATAAATGCTTTAACGTCCTCGGCTAGTTTTTCATCTCTAATTTGTGGCAATACTTTGTTATACAGACGGCAAAACCAAAACTCACCAGCCGGTAAGATCATGTTAATTTCATTAATAAAATAGCTGACAAAAGCTTGGTTGGGCACCCAGTCAACTTGGGTATCTTGCCACTCAAATTTCACTTTACGTGGTTTAATTTTATATTCGATTGATGATCCAAGTTTTGTGTTTTTCAAGCGGGAGAGTAATTTCATGACCTATCCTTGTTTTTATGTGATCGAGTGCACATCTGATGTATTCAGTATCCAAAAAAAATCCTGCATTGTGATTAGCAATACAGGACATTTCATTATCTTCAGAAGATACTTTTTGTCAGACAATCATTCTTGCGCTGACTTTAAAATTACTCGATTAGTGGTCTGAATTTTTGCCTTCAGTTTGGGGTAAGTCTTCAGATGTAGTGTGGAAGTCATCGAATGCTTCCGCGTCTGCATCGATTTCAATATCATCTTCTGATGCTTCAGGGATGCTGTCGAGATCAAACTCTGTCGATTGTTCTAGAGTGAAGTTGAGACGACCCGCCATGACACTCGCTAATTCTTCTAAACCTTGTTTATTCAATGATGAGAACAATTGGATAGAGAAGTTTAGCTTCATTTTTTTCAATGCTGCTTTCACTTCTTGTAGTGCTTTAGAGGCTGGGCCACGGTTTAATTTATCTGATTTGGTCAGGAGTACATGTACGAACAATTTACGTGAATGTGCCCATTCCAACATCATGACGTCAAAGTGTTGTAGTGGATGACGGATATCCATCAACAGCACAAGACCTTGTAAACTTTCACGGTGTATCAGATAGTTTTCTAACTCTTTTTGCCACACGATTTTCATCGCTTCAGGTACAGCGGCATAGCCATAACCCGGTAAGTCGACCAAACGTTGATCAGGATTTCCTAAACTGAAAAAGTTGATCATTTGGGTCCGACCCGGTTTTTTCGACGCACGAGCCAATTGTTTTTGGTTGGTGAGCGCATTAATGGCACTCGACTTACCCGCATTGGAGCGACCTGCAAAGGCAATTTCATAGCCGGTATCTTCAACGCAGAGGTTGAGTTTAGGCGCACTCATTAAGAACTCAGCTTTGCGTAGCCAGTTGAGCGAGCGCACAGCATATTCAGTAATCGCAGAGTCTACTTTTTTCTCATAAGTAATCTTTTGCTTCGGCGCATTGGCCGCTTTACTGTTTCGTGATTTTCCTCTGTGCTGATGCATAACCCAACTTCAATAACTGATTTAACAACACGCATTATAAAGGAAGTCGGGCAGGCAAGCGAATTTTGTCGCAGGCAAAGTGAAATTAGAGATTGATCATTTGAATTGGAGATTGTGTTGTAAATTTAGATGCGCTGCTTGGTTGTAAAACATCGGCAAGTTTGTACTGATCGAGACTTTGATAAAACTGTTCTAAAGCTTGGTCTAAAATGCTTTTTAAACCACATTGACTGCGCAGTACGCAAGGTGGGTCATTGCATTCTACAATCTGGTGATTGCCTTGCAAAATCCGTACGATTTGACCGAGCTGAGCGTCAAGTGCTTCAGGGTTTAGGCGAATGCCGCCACCTTTGCCGCGGCTGGTGATTAACCAGTTTTGCTTTGCCATAAAATGCACAATTTTCACCAAGTGATTACGCGAAACGTGCAGGTCTTCTGCAATTTCAGCAATGTTATAAGGCACATCACGAGGACGTGCGATATAGAGCAAAATGCGTAATGCATAATCGGTGAATTTATTGAGTTGCATGATAATACTGTGAGTCTGAGAGAAATAAATAAGGGCTAGTCTAGCATAACTAAACTAACCCTTTGTATTTCAGGTGAATAGCTTAGTTAGTGTTTTACACCACCAGTGCCGAAAGCTTCGCTGTGAATATTGCTAGCAGGAATACCACGAGCAATTAAAGCTTTCTGTTGTTCAGCCATAAATGGCATTGGACCGCAAAGATAATAATCCGCATTGATCGGTAACAGTGCAGTATCCATGCTGCCTAAGTCTAGACGACCAGCAGCATCATAATCTTCACCTAATTTATCATTAGCATGAGGGAACTCATAGGCTGTAAAGGTGCTAAGACGTGGGTATTTTGCTTCCAAATCCTGAATGTGTTTATGCATTGCATGCACTTGTTTGCTACGGCAGGCATGGATAAAGGTTACAGGTTGTGGCATGTCTAAAGTCACCAACTGATTCAGCATCGCAATCATTGGTGTTAGACCTACACCACCACTGATAAAGACATTGCGTTTTTGTGAATCAATCAGGAAGAAATTACCTGTTGGTGCAGACACTTCGATTTCTGAACCGATCTCCAAGCCATGCAGTGTATTCGATACCCAACCTGGAACCAAGTCACCTTTCTGATCTTCACGTTTTACAGAGATACGTAAGTAGTTGTCTTGCGGGCTGGTCGACAGTGTATATTGACGTGGCTGTTTTAGACCCAGCTCATCGACCAATACACGTACAGAGATGTACTGACCTGCTTCATATTTTGGTAAATCACCACCATCAGAAGGCTCAAGGTAGAATGAGGTGATTTCATCACTTTCAGCCACTTTTTTCGCGATTTTGAAATTACGCCAACCTAACCAACTGCCTTTAGTTTGCTGATGTTGCTCATAAATCGCTTTTTCAGTGCTGATAAACAAGTCTGCCAATTGTCCATATGCTGCTGCCCAAGCGGCAATCAGTGGATCTTCCATTGAAATGCTTAATACTTCACTGATCGAGTGCAGCAAATTTTCGCCGACAATATTATAGTCTGGCGCTTGAATGTTAAGACTCACATGTTTATGCGCAATTAATTCTACAACTGGTAAAAGTACAGATGGGTCCTCAATATTTTCAGCATAAGCCAATACAGCACCCGCCAAGGCTTGTGCCTGAGCACCACTGCGCTGATGTCCCATGTTAAAGGTTTCTTTGAGGTCAGGGTTATTGCCCAACATACGGTTATAGAAGTAACCAGTCAGCGCGACACCATTTTCACGTAGAACAGGAACAGTTGCTTTTACTAGGTCAATTTGCTGCGGAGTCATAGCTGATCTCTCATGGCTGTTATTTATTAGATGTATTTAAAATACATTTTTAAATACATCCGCGCAATACATGTTTTAGTAAAAACCATAAAAAAATTATGGAATATAAAAAGATTCCATAAATTTGTACTTTTTAATTGGGCTTTTAGATTATTTCTTGCCGAAGATAGAACCTAAGAGGCCACGGATAATTTTCTGACCTGTCGACCCACCCAAGCTGCGTGCTGCACTTTTTGCAAAAGTTCCTACCGTGTCTTGAATCAGTTTTTCACGTTGTTTGGCTGAGCGCTCAGCGTCTTTTTGTTGTTCGCGCGCAAGGCGTTCTTGTTCACGCGCTTGCTGTTTGGCGAGTGCATCTGCTTCTTTGGCTTGTTGTTTGGCCAACGCTTCTTGTTCTTTGGCTTCTATTTTATCTTGTTCCGCTTGGACGGCTTGTTGTTGGCGCTCCGCCACTTTATTTTGTAAAAGTTCATAGGCACTTTCACGATCTGCTTCGGTGTCATACACACCTGCGACAACGCTATTTGCCATCAGAGCTTTGCGTTCTTCTACAGCAATTGGGCTAAATGAAGAGTAGGGTGGCATCACCCAAGCACGTTCAACAATTTGAGGTGTGCCTTGTTCATCTAGACAGCTGATCAGTGCTTCACCTACAGCCAGTTCCGTAATCACTTGATCGACTTTAAACGCAGGATTGGCTCGGAAAGTATCTGCTGCCGTCTTAACAGCTTTCTGATCTTTGGGGGTAAATGCACGTAGCGCATGTTGAACACGGTTACCCAGTTGTCCTAAAACACTCTCAGGTAGGTCAAGTGGATTTTGCGTTACAAAGTAAATGCCGACCCCTTTAGAGCGAATCAGACGAACCACTTGTTCAATCTTTTCTTGTAAAGCAGGGCTGGCATTATCAAACAATAAATGTGCTTCATCAAAGAAGAACACCAGTTTGGGTTTATCCATATCTCCAACTTCGGGCAATTGTTCAAACAGTTCTGACAGCATCCAAAGTAAAAAAGTCGCATAGAGCTTAGGGGTATTCATTAACTTGTCGGCGGCGAGCAGGTTGATGTTGCCACGACCTTGTGCATCCGTTTGAATGAAATCCATGATATTGAGCGCAGGCTCACCAAAAAACTTGTCACCACCTTGATCGGCCAATGCAAGCAAATTACGTTGAATTGCACCTAAACTTGCAGGCGATAAATTGCCATATTCATTTTTAAATTCAGCTGCATGTTCACTGACGTAGCTAATCATGGCTTTTAAGTCTTTAAAGTCGATGAGCAATAAGCCCTGATCATCGGCAATACGAAAGACCGCAGATAACACGCCTTCTTGCGTGTCGTTTAAATTCAGAATTCGGGCAAGGAGAAGTGGACCAATTTCAGAAATGGTGGTGCGAATGGGATGTCCTTGTTCACCAAACAAATCCCAAAACACCACAGGGGAGGCAGCAAAAGGAATGCTCCCGATATTTAAACTTTTAATTCGTTCGTCAAACTTAGGATTGTTTTCACCTGCTTTGGCAAGGCTAGAAACATCCCCTTTGGCATCGGCTAAAAATACGGGTACACCCAGCCGAGAAAAACTTTCTGCCAACACCTTCAACGTCACCGTCTTACCAGTACCTGTAGCCCCAGCAATCAAACCATGGCGGTTTGCAAATTGTGAATGAAGCACCACATCTTGTGTGGTGTCTTGTGTCTTTTTGCCAATAATAATTGGTGTACCCATAGATGTTCCTGTATTTATTCGAGTTGCTGTTTATTTAAATGTTGTAGTGCGTTTTCTATATCTTGTATTAAATCTGCAGGATGTTCTAGTCCTATACAAAAGCGAACCAGTAAGCCGGTTTGAATATGTGAATGTTCGAGTACACGCATATCTTTTAAGTTATATAGCATGACTAAACTGACTGGGCCACCCCAGCTAAAACCGAGCTTAAAGAGTTTCAGCGCATCGCAAAAGCGGCGTACATCTTGCAAACTATATTTTTCATTAAATATCACGCTGACCAAACCGGCACTGTGTTGTTCTGTACAAATTTCTTTCCAATACTGATGTCCTGCGGAAGCTTCATCAGCAGGATGTAAAACCTGTACAAAGGCTGGCTGTTGTTTTAGCCAATTTAATAAAGTTAAAGCACTTTGTGACTGGTGTTCATAGCGCAGGCGCATAGAAGCCAGACTGCGTTGTATTTGCGCGGCATCATCACCAGAGATGCTAATGCCTTGAATGGCGTGCGCACGAAACAGTTTGTGATGAAGCTTTTTATCTCGTGTAATTACCGAACCCATCAAAATATCCCCGCCGCCACTTGGGTATTTGGTCAAGGCATGCACACTGATATCGACACCCAGGTGCTCAGCACTAAAATCAAAAGCATTAAAGGCAAGTCCTGCGCCCCACGTATTGTCCAGTGCAGTGAGAATGTTCTGCGCTTGAGCTTTTTTGACCAAGCCGACTAAATCTGGAAACTCTAAAGTGACAGAACCCGCCGCTTCTAACCAGATAAGCTTGGCTTGCGCTGAAGGGCTAAATGAATCGACATCAATAGGGTTATAAACCTTGACCACGATGCTATAGCGGGTTTCTAAATTGCGTAAATGGTCCATATTTGGGCCATAGATATTATCTGCGACCCACACTTCATCCCCTTGACTTAAAAAACATGAATTGACCAAATTAATTGCAGATAAACCGCTTGGTGCGAGTAAGTGATACAAGCCACCTTCAATCTGAGCAATCTGATCGCCTAGGGTAAATGTAGTGGGTGTGCCATGTGTTCCATAGCTATAGTCATAATCATCAGTCCAATGGCGATTAAATAGCGCATCTGTATTTTCGAAAATTATAGTGGATGCACGAAACAGGGGAGGTTGAACACTATTGATGTATTGCGGTGCCTTTCTTGGTGCATGAATGAGTTCGGTTTGAGGATTCTTTTTCACGTGGCGCTCTGAAATGATCAAAATAATAATGAATGTTCAAAAGAATACGACTAAAACGCATGGATTTACGATGCTTTTGTATAGAAAATTAAGTGAAAAGCAAAGTTGGCTTCATTCTTGCAAAACCGATAACAGAGCAACAACAATAGGTTTAGCGCATGAAGTCGCATTTAAAAGTACATTATTTTCAGCATATTGCTGGTGAAGGGTTCGGCAGTTGTTATGAATTTTTAAAACAGCATCAGGCCAAAATTACGGCCACAGAATTCTTTGCATTACCTGTCGATCAAGCCTTAGATCTCGAGGCTTTGCCGCATGTTGAAGATGTCGATTTACTTATCATTATGGGTGGAACCATGAGCGTAAATGATGAGGCAAATTTCCCATGGTTAAAAATAGAAAAGCGTTGGCTGCGACGCTATTTAGCCCTCGGTAAACCCGCAATCGGGCTTTGTTTAGGTGGGCAATTGATTGCCAATGCCTTGGGTGGGGCGGTGAGTCGAAATGTACAACAAGAATTGGGGTGGACGACCATCCGTAAGGTCGATAACGTACCGCATGACTGTTTCAAACTACCGAAAGAGTTTAAAGTCATGCAGTGGCACAGTGAAACATTTGAAATTCCCAAAGGAGCGGTATTACTGGCGGAAAATGATGCATGTCGTAATCAAATGTATCAAATCGGACAAAATGTTTTGGGCTTCCAATTTCATCCTGAAATTACCCCAGAAGTACTCGATTTATTTTTGGAAAATGATGAAGAAGTGGCATTTTTTTCAGGAACACATGTACAGCCAGTACATGATCTACGGAAAAGCGCAAAAAACAAATTTATTGAGGGAAATCAAATACTAAACCAAGCAATAGAGTATGTATTAAGAAAAAATGCCTATTGATTAAAAGTTAAGCAATTGATCTTTCATAAAAAATGAAAAATATAAGAAAAACAGCAAAAGAGATTTGCTTATGCATTAAACAATAGCTATAATGGGCGACCCTTTGATGAAGGGGGTTAGCTACGAATAAAGTAGTTAACATCGTGACAGTCGCGGCATCGATCGTGACCTTAGTGATATTTCACTGCTCTTGACACTTGCCTTAAAATAGTGGGGTGAGATGCGTCAAGAGTGATTCTTTATATATTTGGCTTGGAGTTAACTGGTATGTCTAACCAGAGAATTCGTATCCGTCTTAAGTCTTTTGATCACCGTCTTATTGATCAATCAGCTCAAGAAATCGTAGAAACAGCAAAACGTACTGGCGCACAAGTTTGTGGTCCAATTCCAATGCCTACACGCATTGAACGTTTTAACGTTTTAACATCACCACACGTTAACAAAGATGCGCGTGACCAATACGAGATCCGCACTTACAAACGTTTGATCGACATCGTTCAACCTACAGACAAAACTGTAGATGCATTGATGAAGTTAGATCTTGCAGCTGGTGTTGATGTTCAGATCGCATTGGGTTAAGGCTTTCGGGTTAATTAACGCTCTAAGTTAATTAGGCCGCTTTTTTAGAGGTTTATGCACATGGCTATTGGTTTAGTCGGTCGCAAGTGCGGTATGACACGTATCTTTACAGATGCTGGTGTTTCTGTGCCTGTTACAGTGATTGAGGTTGATCCTAACCGCATCACTCAAATCAAAACGCTTGAAACTGATGGTTATCAAGCGATTCAAATCACTACTGGTGAACGTCGCGAATCTCGCGTAACTAACGCTCAGAAAGGTCACTTCGCGAAAGCTGGTGTTGCTGCTGGTCGTCTGGTTCAAGAATTCCGCGTTTCAGAAGCTGAGCTTGAAGGTCGTGAAGTTGGCGCTACTATCGGTGTAGATCTGTTCACAGTGGGTCAAATTGTTGACGTAACTGGTACATCTAAAGGTAAAGGTTTCCAAGGTGGTGTTAAGCGTTGGAACTTCCGTACTCAAGACGCTACACATGGTAACTCTGTATCTCACCGTGTTATCGGTTCTACAGGTCAAAACCAGACTCCTGGTCGCGTGTTCAAAGGCAAAAAAATGCCTGGTCACTTAGGTGCTGAACGTGTAACTACACAGGGTCTTGAAATCGTTGCTATCGACGCAGAACGTTCAGTTCTAGTTGTTAAAGGTGCGGTTCCTGGTGCTACTGGTGGCGACGTTACTGTTCGTCCTACTATCAAGGCCTGAGGGGAAATAACGTGAATTTAAATACTGTTTCCGGCTCTGCTGTTGAGTTATCTGAAGTTGCGTTTGGTCGTGATTTTAACGAAGCTCTTGTACACCAAGTTGTTACAGCTTACTTAGCTGGTGGTCGTCAAGGTTCTAAAGCGCAAAAATCACGTGCTGACGTTTCTGGCGGTGGTAAAAAACCTTTCCGTCAAAAAGGTACTGGCCGCGCTCGTGCTGGTTCTATTCGTAGCCCAATCTGGGTTGGCGGTGGTAAAACTTTTGCTGCTCGTCCACAAGACTGGTCTCAAAAAGTAAACCGTAAAATGTATCGCGGTGCTATGCAATGCATCCTGGCTGAGCTTGTTCGTCAAGATCGCCTTGTTTTAGTTGAAGAGATTGCTGTTGCAGCTCCAAAAACTAAAGAATTGCTTGCAAAACTTAACGACTTGAATGCACCTCGTGCATTAATCGTTACAGATGCTGTTGATGAGAACTTGTATCTTGCTGCTCGCAACATTCCACACGTTGATGTGGTTGATGCTGCTGCAATCGATCCTGTTAGCTTGATCGCGTTCGATAAAGTTGTTATGTCTGTTGCTGCTGCTAAGAAAATTGAGGTAGAACTCGGATGAACAACGAACGTATCTATCAAGTCCTACAAGGACCTGTATTCTCAGAAAAAGCACAAGTTTTAGGCGAAACTGCTGGTGTTCAAGTGTTCAAAGTTGCACTAGATGCAAACAAACTTGAAATCAAAAAAGCTGTTGAGCAACTATTTGGTGTTCAAGTTGTTAAAGTTAACACAACGATCACTAAAGGTAAGACTAAACGCTTTGGTAAAACATTAGGACGTCGTTCTGATGTTAAAAAAGCATACGTCACCCTGAAAGCTGGCCAAGATGTTGAAATGGCTGACTTGGGCGATACCGCTGAAAACGCAGCGGAATAAGGACGAAAATTATGCCGATTCAAAAATGTAAGCCAACGTCTCCAGGACGTCGCTTTGTAGAGAAAGTGGTTCATAACCACCTTCACAAAGGCGCGCCATATGCTCCGTTGGTTGAAGCTAAAAAACGTACTGGCGGTCGTAATAACAACGGTCACATTACTACTCGTCACGTTGGTGGTGGTCATAAACAGCACTACCGTATCGTAGACTTCAAACGTAACAAAGACAGCATCCCTGCTGTAGTTGAGCGTATTGAATACGATCCAAACCGTACAGCTCATATTGCTTTATTGAAATATGCTGACGGTGAACGTCGCTATATTATTGCACCTAAAGGCCTTCGCGCTGGTGATCAAGTTCAATCTGGTAACGATGCTCCAATCCGTCCAGGTAACTGCTTGCCACTTCGCAACATGCCTATCGGTTCTACTCTTCACAACATCGAGCTTAAAATCGGTAAAGGCGCACAATTAGTACGTTCTGCTGGTACATCTGCTCAATTGTTGGGTCGTGACGGTTCTTACGCTATCATTCGTCTTCGTTCAGGCGAAATGCGTAAAGTACACGTTGAATGCCGTGCTGTGTTAGGTGAAGTTTCTAACTCAGAAAGCAACCTTCGTTCACTTGGTAAAGCAGGTGCATCACGCTGGCGTGGCGTTCGTCCTACCGTACGTGGTATGGCGATGAACCCAGTAGACCATCCACATGGTGGTGGTGAAGGACGTAACAAAGGTATTCAACCTGTAAGTCCATGGGGTCAAAAAGCTAAAGGGTACAAAACACGTACCAACAAGCGTACGACTAAGATGATCATTCGCGACCGTCGCGTTAAGTAACAAGTAAAGGAATCTGACAATGCCTCGTTCTCTGAAAAAAGGCCCATTCGTCGATGCGCACTTGTTCGCTAAGGTTGAAGCGGCTATCGCGGCTAATAACCGTAAGCCGATCAAAACTTGGTCGCGTCGTTCGATGATCTTACCGGATTTTGTTGGTCTAACAATTTCTGTACACAATGGCCGTAACCATGTTCCAGTGATTGTATCTGAGCATATGGTTGGTCATAAATTAGGTGAATTCGCGCCAACTCGTACCTATCGTGGTCACGGTGTTGACAAGAAGTCTAAACGTTAATAGGTGCTATGATGGAAGTAACTGCTAAATTACGCGGTGCCGCTATCTCGGCACAAAAAGCACGTTTGGTTGCAGACCTAATTCGCGGCAAATCTGTTGCGCATGCTTTGAATATCTTAAACTTCAGCAACAAAAAAGCTGCAGTTTTAGTTAAAAAAGCATTGGAATCTGCGATTGCAAACGCTGAACACAATAACAGTTTAGATGTAGACGACCTTAAAGTTTCTACGATCTACGTTGATGAAGGCATGAGCCTGAAACGTATTTTGCCACGTGCTAAAGGCCGTGCAGATCGTATTACTAAGCGTACTTGTCACATTACCGTTAAGGTAGGGGTTTGATATGGGTCAGAAGGTTCATCCAATCGGTATCCGCCTAGGTGTTGTGAAACGTCATAACGCTAACTGGTATGCGAATCCGAAACAATATGCTGAATATTTGCTAAAAGATCTTCAAGTTCGTGAGTTTTTAACTAAAAAACTTAAGAATGCGATGGTGAGCAATATTCTTATCGAACGCCCTACAGGCGCAGCTAAAGTAACTATTAGCACTGCACGTCCTGGTATCGTGATCGGTAAAAAAGGCGAAGACATTGAGAAATTACAACGCGAATTAACAGCCATTATGGGTGTTCCTGCGCAAGTAAGTATCAACGAAATCGATCGCCCAGATTTAGACGCTCGTTTAGTTGCTGAAGCAATCGCTTCTCAATTAGAAAAACGTGTAATGTTCCGTCGTGCTATGAAGCGTGCGGTTCAAAACTCTATGCGTGCTGGTGCTAAAGGTATCAAAGTGGAAGTTTCAGGCCGTCTAGGTGGTGCTGAGATTGCTCGTACTGAATGGTATCGTGAAGGTCGTGTACCTCTTCATACTCTTCGTGCTGACATCGACTATGCTACTATGCGTGCTGAGACTACTTACGGTACGATCGGCGTTAAAGTATGGATCTTCCGTGGTGAGATCTTGGGCGGCATGAAACAAGTCATGAACCCAGCTCCAGCTGAAGAACGTCCAGCTAAACGTGGCCGTGGTCGTGGTGAAGGTCAAGAGCGTCGTGGTCGTCGCAATGATCGTTCTGCTGAAAAAGGAGAATAATCCATGTTACAACCTAAACGTACTAAATTCCGTAAAGTGCAAAAAGGCCGTAACACTGGTCTAGCACATCGCGGTAGCTCGGTATCTTTTGGTACTATTGCACTTAAATCAGTTGAACGTGGTCAAATGACAGCACGTCAAATTGAAGCAGCGCGTCGTACAATCAGCCGTCGTATTAAACGTGGTGGTAAGATCTTTATCCGTGTTTTCCCAGACAAACCAATTACTGAAAAACCATTAGAAGTTCGTATGGGTAAAGGTAAAGGTTCTGTGGAATACTGGGTTTGCCAAATCAAACCAGGTAAAGTCTTGTACGAAATTGATGGTGTTAACGAAGAACTTGCTCGCGAAGCATTTACGCTTGCTGCTGCAAAACTTCCGTTTAAAACCACTATCGTGACTCGGACGGTAATGTAATGAAAACTAATGATCTACGTGAAAAGTCGGTAGAAGAGTTGACAGCTTTGCTTGATGAGCAACAGCTTAACCAATTCCGTCTTCGTATGGCGAAAGCAACTGGTCAATTGGGTAAATCGCACGAAGTTGCGCTTACTCGTAAAACTATTGCTCGTATTAAGACCCTCCTTACCGAAAAACAGGGGAACGGACAATGAGTGAACAAACAGTTCGCACGTTAACCGGTAAAGTAGTTAGCGACAAGATGGACAAGTCTATCGTTGTTCTTATCGAACGCCGCGTTCAACACCCGTTGTATGGCAAATCAATCCGCCGTTCAACTAAATTACACGCTCATGATGAAAACAATGTTGCTAAAGTTGGTGACGTAGTAAGCATCAAAGAAAGCCGCCCAATTTCTAAAACTAAGTCTTGGACTTTAGTTGAAGTTGTTGAAGCAGCTGCTGAGTAATTAAACGTTCTTGCATCATCGGTCAATTTCGAGTACTCTTTGAGCCTTTCGAAATTGCGACCGGTGATGCTCGGTTTTGGAGTAGGGCAATGATTCAAACCGAAAGTATGCTAGACGTAGCAGACAACAGTGGTGCTCGCCGCGTACAATGTATTAAAGTACTTGGTGGTTCACATCGTCGTTATGCTTCTGTTGGCGACATTATTAAAGTTACTGTAAAAGAAGCTATTCCACGCGCACGTGTTAAAAAAGGTGACGTGATGAATGCTGTAGTTGTACGTACAAAATTCGGCATCCGTCGTGCAGATGGTTCAGTTATTCGTTTCGACGATAACGCAGCTGTTATTTTGAACAACAACAAAGCGCCGATTGCAACTCGTATTTTCGGACCAGTGACTCGTGAACTTCGTACTGAACAGTTCATGAAAATTATTTCATTGGCTCCTGAAGTTCTATAAGAGGCACTCATGGCTAAGATTAAAAAGGGCGATCAAGTAATTGTGATCGCAGGTAAAGAAAAAGGCAAACAAGGTACTGTTTTGTCTGTTTCAAATGACCGTGTTAAGGTTGAAGGCCTTAACTTGGTAACGAAGCATCAAAAGCCTAACCGAGCTACTGGCGCTGAAGGCGGCATCGTAACTCAAGAAGCTGAGCTTCATATCTCTAACGTGGCAATTTTTAATGCTACAACCCAAAAGGCTGACCGTGTTGGTTACCAAGTGATTGAAGGCGTGAAAACTCGCGTATTCAAATCTAATGGTGAATCAGTGGCGGTAGCGAAGTAATAGGTTGACTAGGCAATGGCCAGACTTAAAACGCGTTACAACGACGAACTTAAGGCTCAATTAAAAGAAACATTGGGCGTTAAGAATGTGATGGATATTCCTCGCATTACAAAAATCACCATCAACATGGGTGTTGGTGCTGCATCAGCTGACAAGAAATTGTTAGATGGCGCTCTTTCTGATATGCAAGCAATTGCTGGTCAAAAACCAGTACTTACTTTAGCTCGTAAATCTATCGCTGGTTTCAAAATCCGTGATGGTTGGCCGATCGGCTGTAAAGTTACTTTACGCGGCGAACGTATGTACGAATTCTTAGACCGTTTGATCTCTATCGCGATCCCTCGTATCCGTGACTTCCGTGGTTTCTCTGCGAAATCATTCGATGGTCGTGGTAACTACTCAATGGGTCTTAAGGAACAAATCATGTTCCCTGAAATCGATTTTGATAAGATTGATCGTATTCGTGGTATGGACATTACCATCACTACGACTGCTCGCACCGATGACGAAGGCCGTGCGCTTATGCGTGCATTCGGCTTCCCGTTCAAATAAGAGGTCGATATGGCTAAGAAAGGTATGATTAATCGCGAATTGAAACGCGAAGCTACTGTTGCTAAATACGCTGCGAAACGTGCTGAATTAAAAGCAATTATCGCAAACGTTAATGCATCAGACGAAGAACGTTTCGAAGCGATGATGAAATTTCAAGCATTACCACGTAATGCGTCTCCAGTACGTCTACGTAACCGTTGTGGTTTAACTGGTCGTCCTCATGGTTACTTCCGTAAGTTCGGCTTAAGCCGTAACAAATTACGTGAAACAGTAATGCAAGGTGATGTACCGGGCGTTGTTAAGGCAAGCTGGTAAGGAGCACTATAAATGAGTATGCAAGATACCGTTGCCGACATGCTAACACGTGTTCGTAACGCACAAATGGCAAAGAAACAAACTGTTTCTATGCCAAACTCAAAGTTGAAAGTTGCGATTGCTAACGTACTTCAACAAGAAGGTTATATCGCTGATGTAGCTGTTGCTGACAATGAAGGCAAAGCGACTTTAACGATTACTTTAAAATATTTCGAAGGCAAACCAGTTATCGATACTGTGAAACGCGTAAGCCGTCCTGGTCTACGTCAATATCGCGGTAAAGATGCACTTCCTAGCGTTAAGCAAGGTTTAGGTATTGCAATTGTTTCTACAAGCAAAGGCATCATGACTGATCGCGCTGCACGTGCTGCAGGTATCGGTGGTGAAGTTATTGCTTTTGTTTCTTAATAGGTGATTCCTCATGTCTCGTGTGGCTAAAGCCCCAGTAACTGTACCTAACGGTGTTACAGTTACTCAGAACGGCCGGCAGGTCGAAGTGAAAGGCAGCAAAGGTACATTGTCTTTCAACCTGCATGCGCTGGTCGAGCTAAAACAGGAAGACGGTACTCTAGTTATTGCTCCTAAAGCTGAATCTAAAGATGCTTGGATGCAAGCTGGTACTGCTCGCGCTGTGCTTAACAACCTTGTAAAAGGTGTTAACGAAGGTTTCGAACGTAAGTTACAGCTTATCGGTGTTGGTTATAAAGCTGCGGTTAAAGGTAACATTGTTAACCTTAACCTTGGTTTCTCTCACCCGATCGACTACAACCTTCCTGAAGGTGTAACTGCAGAAACTCCTACTGCAACTGAAATTGTACTTAAATCTGCTGATAAAGCTAAATTAGGTCAAGTTGCTGCAGAAATCCGTGGTTACCGTCCGCCAGAGCCTTATAAAGGTAAAGGTGTTCGTTATTCTGACGAAGTTGTACTTCGTAAAGAAGCTAAGAAGAAATAAGGCGCGAGGTTCTTATGAACGAAAAGAAACAATCCCGTTTGCGTCGTGCGAAAAGCACACGCTTGCACATCCGTGCATTGGGTGCGACTCGTTTGTGTGTAAACCGCACTCCGCGTCACATCTATGCTCAAGTTATCTCTGCAGATGGTGGCAAAGTATTAGCGCAAGCTTCTACTTTAGACGCTACTCTACGTGCTGGTACTACTGGTAACGTTGAATCGGCTCAGAAAGTTGGTGCTTTAATTGCAGAACGTGCTAAAGCGGCTGGTGTAACTAAAGTTGCATTTGACCGTTCTGGTTTCAAATATCATGGTCGTATCAAAGCCTTGGCTGATGCTGCTCGTGAAAACGGCTTGGAGTTCTAATCATGGCTAAAGTTGAACAAAACGAAGGTCTTGTTGAAAAGCTGGTTGCCGTTGATCGTGTAGCCAAAGTTGTTAAGGGTGGTCGTATCTTCTCTTTCACAGCATTAACTGTTGTGGGTGATGGTAATGGTCGCGTAGGTTTTGGTCGTGGTAAAGCACGTGAAGTTCCAGCTGCTATTTCTAAAGCACTTGAAGCTGCTCGTCGCAACATGATTACTGTTGACCTTGTTGACGGTACTGTTCAGCACCCTATCAATGCTCGTCACGGTGCAAGCCGCGTTTACATGCAACCTGCTTCTGAAGGTACTGGTGTAATTGCTGGTGGCGCTATGCGTGCAGTTTTAGAAGCTGTAGGTGTACGTAACGTATTAACTAAGTGTTATGGTTCTACTAACGCTGCTAACGTAGTAAACGCAACTTTTAACGGTTTGCGTGATATGACTTCTCCTGAGAAAGTTGCTGCGAAACGTGGTTTATCAGTAGCACAAATTCAAGGGTAATCAATCATGAAAACGATTAAAGTTACCCAGACTAAATCTTCATCGCACCGCTTGAAAAATCACAAGCTTAGCCTTAAAGGTTTAGGTCTGCGTCGTATTGGTCATACAGTTGAAGTGCAAGATACGCCTTCTAATCGTGGTATGATCAACCAAGTTTACTATATGGTTAGTGTAGAGGAATAAGCCATGACTCTGCGTTTAAATACAATTGCACCTGCAGAAGGTGCTAAGCGTGACAACCTTCGTTTAGGCCGTGGTATCGGTTCTGGCGTTGGTAAGACTGGTGGCCGTGGTGTCAAAGGTCAAAACTCACGTAAGAGCGGTGGTACACGTCCTGGTTTCGAAGGTGGTCAAACTGCGTTATACCGTCGTTTACCTAAATTCGGTTTCACTAGCCAAATGGCTTTGAAAACTGCTGAAGTACGTTTATCAGAACTTGCTAAAGTTGAAGGCGACATCGTGTCTCTTGAAACTTTAAAAGCTGCTAACGTTGTACGTAAAGATATGTTGCGTGCACGCATCGTACTTTCTGGTGAAATTACTCGTGCATTCACTGTTCAAGGTGTTGCATTGACTAAAGGCGCTAAAGCTGCTGTTGAAGCTGCTGGCGGTAAAGTCGAGGAGTAATCCCCAGTGTCTATGACTCCTAGTTCGACAGGTCATGTTAACATGATGAAAGGCCAACCTTTTCATGTGAAATATCGTGAAATTATTCGCCGTATGATGTTCCTCATCGGGGCGTTGTTGGTTTTTCGACTGGGAGCACATATTCCAGTACCGGGCATTAACAATGCCGCACTAGAGAATCTGTTTAATGCAAACCAAGGTACGATCCTTGGTTTGTTTAACATGTTCTCAGGTGGTGCATTAGAGCGTATGTCAATTCTTGCTCTTGGGATTATGCCGTATATCTCTGCATCGATTATCGTGCAGTTAATGTCTACGGTTGTTCCTTCGCTGGAAGCTTTAAAGAAAGAAGGCGAACAAGGTAAGCGTAAGATCAATCAATATACGCGACAAGGCACATTGTTTCTTGCACTTGTGCAAGCCGTTGGGATGTGTGCAGGTCTGATTAGTCAAAATATTACTTTGACTAGTGGACTTGCTTTTTACGTTCCTGCTGTAACTTCTTTGGTTGCAGGTACAATGTTCCTGATGTGGTTAGGTGAGCAAATTACTGAGCGTGGAGTAGGGAATGGTATTTCCATGATCATCTTCGCTGGTATCGTTGCTGGTTTGCCGAACTTGGTTCTGCAATCTTTAACCTCAGTAGATAATGGCCAATCAAGTTTAATTGGTCTTGCAATCTTTGCATTGCTATCTGTTGCAGTGTTAGCAGCAATTGTGTTTATTGAGAAGGCGCAGCGTCGCATTCCAGTAAACTATGCTCAAAAACAGCAAGGTCGTCGTGTATTTACTGCTCAGCAAACACATTTGCCATTAAAAATTAATATGGCGGGTGTGATTCCTGCAATTTTTGCGAGTTCATTGCTATTGTTCCCAGCGAGCTTAGGGCAATGGGTTGGCAGTGCAGACCCAAATGCTGGCGTGATTAAACGTGGCCTACAAGATTTGGCACTCGTATTGTCGCCGGGTCAACCGATGTATTTGGTGCTATTTGGTGCATTAATTATCTTCTTCTGTTACTTCTATACTGCGCTAGTATTTAGTCCGAAAGAAGTGTCAGAGAATTTAAAACGTAGTGGTGCTTATGTGCCGGGTATTCGTCCTGGTGAGCAAACTGCACGCTATTTAGATCATATTTTGAATCGTTTGACTTTTATTGGCGCGGTTTATATCACAATCATCTGTTTAATGCCGATGATTCTACAAAGCTCATTTGGTATTCCATTTAGCTTAGGTGGTACGTCTTTACTGATCGTAGTGGTGGTGGTGATGGACTTTATGGCTCAGCTCCAAGCTCATCTCACATCGCATCAATATGACAATCAATCGTTAATGCGTAAAACGACTGCTCATCCGAAAGGATAAGCGCACTTAGAGGTTTCATTATGAAAGTTCAAGCTTCTGTAAAGAAAATTTGTGGTAGCTGTAAAGTTATCCGTCGTAATGGGGTTATTCGCGTAATTTGCAGCGCAGAACCTCGTCATAAGCAGCGTCAAGGTTAATCTGATCAAGACCTGTTGATTTCAGTAGGCTAATTAGGTTATTATCCGCCCCTCAAAGATTTTGTCGGGCGGTTGATTATCTTAACTGCCTTTTTGGAGAAAATTGAATGGCTCGTATTGCCGGTGTAAACATTCCGGATAACAAGCATGCTGTTATCTCTCTAACGTACATTTTTGGTATTGGTCGCCACACTGCAAAAGCTATCTTAGCTGCTGCTGGTATTGCACCAACAACTAAAATTCGTGAATTAGATGACGCTCAGCTTGATGCGATTCGTGCAGAAGTTACTAAGGTTCCTACCGAAGGTGATTTACGTCGCGAAATTTCCATGAACATTAAACGTTTAATGGATTTAGGCTGCTACCGCGGTCTTCGTCATCGTCGCAGCTTGCCTGTCCGTGGTCAACGCACCAAAACTAACGCACGTACCCGTAAAGGTCCGCGCAAACCTATTAAGAAATAAGATTTCTGGAAGCTAAAAGATGGCTAAAGATACTCGCACACGCAAGAAGGTCACTCGTACCGTCTCTGAAGGTGTTGCACACATTCACGCTTCTTTTAATAACACCATTGTGACTATTACCGATCGTCAAGGTAATGCACTGGCTTGGGCTACCTCTGGTGGACAAGGCTTCCGTGGATCACGTAAATCAACTCCGTTTGCTGCTCAGGTAGCTGCTGAAGTTGCTGGTAAAGCTGCTTTAGATTACGGTTTGAAAAACTTGGACGTCCTTGTAAAAGGTCCTGGTCCAGGTCGTGAATCTGCGGTTCGTGCTTTAGGTGCAGTGGGTTATAAAATTAACAGCATTACCGATGTGACGCCAATCCCGCACAACGGTTGCCGTCCACCTAAAAAACGTCGCGTGTAAGGAGAAACATTCATGGCTCGTTATATTGGTCCAAAATGCAAACTCTCTCGCCGCGAAGGGACAGACCTGCAATTAAAATCTGGCGTTAAACCATTTGACGTCAAAACAAAAAAAGCTGCTAAAGCACCTGGCCAACATGGTGGCGCTCGTGGCGGCAAACAATCTGAGTACTCACTACAATTACGTGAAAAACAAAAAGTACGTCGTATGTACGGTGTTTTAGAGCGTCAATTTAGTAACTACTACAAAGAAGCTGCTCGTGTTAAAGGCGCAACAGGTGAAAACTTGTTGAAACTTCTTGAAAGCCGTCTAGATAACGTTGTTTATCGCATGGGTTTTGGTTCTACACGTGCAGAAGCTCGTCAGCTTGTATCTCACCGTTCAATCACTTTAAATGGTCGTCGTGTTAACATCGCGTCTATCCAAGTTAAAGCTGGTGACGTTGTTGCAGTTCACGAAGGTGCTAAACAACAATTGCGTATCAAAAACGCAGTTGAGTTAGCGACTCAACGTGGCATTCCAGCTTGGATTGAAATTGATCATTCTAAATTGGAAGGTACGTTCAAAGCTGCACCAGATCGTTCTGATTTACCTGCTGAAATCAACGAAAGCTTGATTGTAGAATTGTATTCTAAATAATCCTTGAGGTAGCAATAATGACGCGTACTGCAAATGAGTTTCTAACTCCGCAAGCGATCAAGGTCGAAGCGGCAAGCGGGACCTCGGCAAAAGTTATTCTAGAACCATTAGAGCGTGGCTTTGGTCATACTCTTGGTAATGCTTTACGTCGTATCCTTTTGTCTTCTTTACCTGGCGCAGCCGTGGTTGAAGTAGAGATTGAAGGTGTCGAGCACGAGTACAGTACTTTGGAAGGCTTGCAGCAGGACATCGTCGAGCTCTTGCTGAACCTAAAAGGATTGTCTATTAAGCTGTTCGATCAAAATGAAGCTTATCTGACATTGGAAAAACAAGGTCCTGGCGACGTTACAGCCGCTGACCTTCGTTTACCACACAATGTTGAAGTGGTTAACCCTGAACACTTGATCGGTACTTTAAGTGCTTCTGGCTCATTAAAAATGCGCCTGAAAGTTTCTCAAGGTCGTGGTTATGAGACTTCTGATTCACGCTTCCCTGAAGGCGAAACTCGCCCAGTGGGTCGTTTACAATTAGATGCTTCTTACAGCCCAATCAAACGTGTGTCTTACACAGTGGAAAACGCTCGTGTAGAACAACGTACTGACCTTGATAAATTGATCATTGATCTTGAAACCAACGGTACTGTTGATCCTGAAGAAGCTATCCGCAAAGCGGCAACAATCTTGCAACAACAAATTGCAATTTTTGTTGATCTTCAGAAAGATCAAGCACCAGTTGCTCAAGAGCCTCGTGAAGAAGTTGATCCGATTTTGCTTCGTCCAGTAGATGATCTAGAGCTTACTGTTCGTTCTGCTAACTGTTTGAAAGCAGAAAATATTTACTACATTGGCGATCTTGTTCAACGTACTGAAGTTGAGTTGCTTAAAACTCCTAACCTAGGTAAAAAATCGTTGACTGAGATTAAAGATGTTCTGGCATCGAAAGGCTTGCAATTGGGCATGCGTTTAGAGAACTGGCCACCGGCTAGCCTCCGCATGGACGATCGCTTTGCTTATCGTAGCCGTTAATTAAGTAGGACTATCACCATGCGTCATCGTAATAGTGGTGTGAAATTAGGCCGTACAAGCAGTCATCGTAAAGCGATGTTCCAAAACATGGCTAATTCTTTGTTCGAACACGAGTTAATTAAAACTACTGTTCCTAAAGCAAAAGAATTGCGTCGTGTTGCTGAGCCTTTAATCACTTTAGCTAAAGTCGATTCTGTAGCAAACCGCCGTTTAGCGTTTGCTCGTACTCGTTCAGCTGCAACTGTTGGTAAATTATTTACCGTTCTTGGCCCTCGTTACAAAGAACGTAACGGCGGTTATCTACGTGTTCTTAAAGCGGGCTTCCGTGCAGGTGATGCTGCACCGATGGCTTACGTTGAGCTAGTAGATCGCGAAGTTAACTAATTTCGTGAAGAGCAGCGTACGTTGTTCTAAAAAAGGTCGGTTTTTAACCGACCTTTTTTAATGCCTGCAATTTTGTGTTGGCTGTATATTGTTAGACAATAATTCAATTTGTCCTTAAAAGATAAAAATAAATCGCCTTTTGCTTAAACTTGACATTGTGCATTGTCAAAAATGTGATTTAATAAATATAAATCTAAGATAGGTTAAAAGAACAACATGGAAAAACAAGTTGATATTCTCATTATAGGTGCAGGGATCTCCGGTGTAGGTTTGGCTGCTCATCTTTCAAAAAATTGTCCTAATCGTTCATTTGAAATTATTGAACGTCGTGAAAGTTTTGGTGGTACATGGGACCTTTTTAAATATCCGGGTATTCGGTCTGATTCGGACATGTCAACTTTTGGCTTTAATTTTAAGCCGTGGAAAAAATCTAGTGTGCTTGCAGACGGGCCTTCGATCAAAGGCTATCTTTCTGAAGTAATTGACGAATATAAGATTAAAGAAAAAATTCATTTTCTGCACCGTGTTGTGAGTGCGAACTACGATTCACAAACTCGTAAATGGTCTGTTGTTATTGAAGATGCGAAGAAGAAACAACAAACCTGGGTTGCAAATTTCGTCTTTGGCTGTACGGGTTATTATAATTATGACCAAGGGTTCCAACCTGAGTTTAAAGGGCAGGAAAACTTTAAAGGTACCTTCATTCATCCACAACATTGGCCTGAAAATTTTAATTATGCAGGCAAAAAAGTGGTGATTATTGGCAGTGGAGCAACAGCGATTACATTGGTACCAGCTATGGCAAAAGGCGGTGCAGGGCATGTGACCATGCTACAGCGTTCTCCAACCTATATTGCCTCAGTACCTTCTATTGACATCATTTATGACAAGATGCGTAAAGTATTGCCTGAAGATGTTGCTTATAAACTGACCCGTGCACGAAATATCGGTGTCCAACGGGCTGTTTATGCTGTTGCACAAAAGCAACCTAAATTACTCCGTAAATTTTTATTAAAATCAATTGAGTTGCAGTTGAAAGGTAAAGTGGATATGAAGCACTTTACCCCAGATTACAATCCTTGGGATCAGCGCCTTTGTGTGGTGCCAGATGGTGATTTGTTTAAAATTTTACGCGATGGCCGTGCATCTGTTGAAACCGATCAAATTGAAAGTTTTACTGAAAATGGCATTCAATTGAAATCAGGTAAACATCTTGATGCAGATGTAGTAATTTCTGCTACAGGTCTCAACATTCAAATTTTAGGCGGCATTAGTGCCACACTCGATGGACAGCCACTGAATACCTCAAAACATATGTTATATCGTGGTGTTATGGTCAGTGATGTACCCAATATGGCGATGATTATTGGCTATATTAATGCTTCATGGACTTTAAAAGTCGATATTGCTTCTGAATACATCTGTAAATTGATTAACTATATGGATCAAAATGGTTATAACCAAGTGATTCCACAAGGCGATGCGACCGAGTTGTTAGAAGATACCGTAATGGGCAGTTTGACCTCAGGCTATATTGCACGTGCAGCAGATGTGATGCCAAAACAGGGTAAACATGCACCGTGGAAAGTCAGCAATAACTATTTGGCAGATCGTAAAGAATTAAAGCATGCTTCATTTGAAGATGGAGTGCTGAAATTTGAAAAAAAGTCTGATCAAGTGGCGGCTAAACCCAGATTAGTTTCTTAAGTCAGTTACATAAAAAAGGAGCATCATGCTCCTTTTTTTGCTTTAGATATGTGACTTTAGGGTTTTATTTGATGCGCTTTATTTGTTGAAAAATATATGATGTTGAAAACAAGGAAATGTACACAGGGTTAATGTGAATATTCAACAACATTCAGAATTTATAAAATTAAATGATTATGAGCTATATATTAAAGCTTGGCAGCCTGAAACAGCAGATAATGATGCAACTTTGGCTCCGATTATATTGATGCATGATTCTCTAGGCAGTGTGGATTTGTGGCGTGATTTTCCTGCGCAATTGGCTGCTGAGTCTAGCAGAACGGTAATAGCGTATGATCGCTTGGGCTTCGGGAAATCATCAGCAAATCCTGATGCATTAAGTACTGATTTTGTCTATACCGAAGCACAGCAGGGCTTTAAGGCGTTACTTCAACATTATTCTATTCAACAGTTTATCGTGATGGGGCATAGTGTTGGCGGAGGAATGTCTGTGGTCATTGCCAGTGAATATACTGAACAATGTCGAGGTCTGATTACCATATCAGCACAGTATGAAGTAGAAGAACTCACATTATCGGGTATACGTGAAGCTAAAACAGGGTTTGCGCAGCAGGGACAGCTTGAACGCTTGGCTAAATATCATGGGGATAAAGCCCAATGGGTTTTAAATGCTTGGACTGAAACTTGGCTCTCACCGAGTTTTCGTCAATGGAACCTCGAGCATTATGTTGGAAAAGTACAGTGTCCAAGCTTGGTCATACATGGAGAACTGGATGAATATGGGACGACAGCACAAGCTCAGAAACTTTTTTCGGGTATACAAGGCGATACCGAGCTAGAGATTTTGGAAGGGCTTCATCACATGCCGCACAAAGAGCAACCTGCTTTGGTCACTGCACTGATCTGTGATTTTGTGAATGATTTAAGTTGATATCGAAAGAATGTAAAAAGCCCATCTGATGATGGGCTTTGTTGTTATAAAGATCGGGAAATGAGCTCTTTCATAATTTCATTGGTTCCGGCATAGATACGGTTGGCACGATTGTCGATATAAGCGCGAGCAATTGGATATTCAAGCATATAGCCATAGCCACCATACAACTGCAGACATTCATCCACGACTTTGGAAAACATTTCTGAAATTTTGTATTTAGCAGCGGCTGCAGCGTCAATACCGAGCTGTTCCTCAAGTTGTAGTTCCATACAGCGATCTAGATAAGCTCGACAAAAATCGATTTCAGTACGTAGTTCTGCCAATTTAAAACGGGTGTTTTGGAAACTTGATACGGTCTTGCCAAATGCCTTACGTTCTTTGGTGTATTGAACAGTGTGCGCAAAGACTGCTTCTGCACCTGCTTGGCAAATAATCGCAACCAACATGCGCTCCCAAGCCAATTCCTTCATCAGCATCATAAAGCCCATACCTTGCATGCCGAGTAAGTTGCTTTTAGGGACGCGGACATTATCAAAAAACAGTTCACAGGTATCCTGACCTTTCATGCCAATTTTGTTTAAAGGTTTGCCTTTACTAAAACCGACGCGATCTGCTTCGACGATAATTAGCGATAAATTGGCTGAACCTTTTTCACTATTACCTGTCTTGCAGACCACAATTGCCATGTCACATAAATAGCCATTGGTGATAAAGATTTTTGACCCATTAATAATATAGTCATCACCATCTTCTGTAGCGGTTGTGCGTACGGCTTGTAGGTCTGAACCTGTGCCCGGTTCGGTCATTGCAATGGCAGTCACGGTTTCGCCAGATGCCATTTTCGGCAGCCAATGCAACTTTTGTTCTTCATTGCCAAAGTTATGAATGTAATTGGCCACAATGTCGGAGTGCAGTGAAAAGCCGGTAGAGGAGTCCATAGCATAGGCCTGCTCTTCAATCAGAATCATGCTATAGAGTCGGTCTACACCATAGCCGCCATAAGCTTCGGGCATGGTCGGGCAAAGCAAGCCCATGGCACCGGCTTTATTCCATAAGTCACGGTCAACATGTTGTTGTTTTTCATATTTTTCGATATTGGGCACAACTTCTTTTTCATAAAATTTTCGTACTGTTTCACGAAATGCATCATGTTCTGCATTAAATAATTGACGTGGCAGCATGTTATTGAGTGGGCGAATCGCTCCAGATTGCATTTTGAATATCCTATTCATTTTTATGGCTTTGTCTCAACTTATAAGATGCAGCGTGTGACTTCAATGTGCAGAACATTCAAAAGCAGGAAATGCGATGAAGCATTCGGTCAATCTGTGAAAACACTCCACTTCAATGGGGTGGATGAGTTACACTAGACGGGTTCAACGATTGGGGAAGACAATGACTGATGAAATCAGCTTAGAAGAGCGTAAAGTGATCTACCGTGCACGTCGTGGTTTAAAAGAGATTGATGTTTATTTTGATCCCTACGTCAAAAATTACTATTTACAAGCCGATGCAGCTGAAAAAGACATGTTTGCAGAACTCGTTGCTGCAGAAGATCCAGATTTGTTGGATTGGTTTATGGAAGTTAGTGAACCGCCACGTCCTGAATTAAAAACGTTTATTCAAAAATTAAAACATTACGTTCATGGATAATCGGCAATTCAAACTGAAACGCAGTTTTTTATCGCATGCGTTTCAGTTTTTTATTTTTGCGGTATTGATGACGCTGCTTTATCAGTTACTAACACCCATGCTTTGGGGGATATTTTTCCTCATCGGGCTAGTGGTTTATGTTCTGTTTTTCCGTAAGCATTTACACGTCACCAGTCTAGATTATTTGGATGGAACTGATTGGTCTTTGCAACGACTGAACCGCCCGGTGCAACGCGTTCAAATTAGCCATATTTTGGATCATCAAATGTATATCGTGGTGTATTTTATGCATGCGCGTGCAAAACCGGTGATTATTTGGCGCGATCAATTGTCATTGAAACAGTGGAAATCACTCAAAGTATTGGCCAAAATGATCTAATTGTTAGACAGCCTGTATTTTTAAAATTCTATAAAATGAAAATATTTCATTATCTTATATTGCAGGTAAAATAATCTTGTCTGACAGGATTGGATTTTATTGGCAAAATATTTAAATTGTCTGACAATTTTAAGCTGTGCGGTGATTCTCTGCCTATATATTAGCCTTACCAACAGCCGTTAAAGGAAATCATCATAATGATGCCAACTTGGATGTTTCTGGTAATAGCGATTGTGTTAGCAATTGTTATAGGACGACTAGGAACAGTGCTGAAGGAACAGTTAACTCAAAAATAAGCAGTCAAACGCTTTCACAGTTAATAAGTAGCATGTGCCGAACCGTCGCTATGCTACTTTTTTTTTGCCTAAAATTTAGTCTTTGTAAAAAATCAGTCAATTGCATTCAGCGTGATTCATGGCACAGTGTGTCGTTCAAATTAGAGCAAATACTCTTTTATTCATTTTTTGCTTCTGATATGTTTGTCGTGATGGACATAAACACAATTATAGAGGACAGGAAAATGTCGAGCGTCCAAAAAATATGCCAGGGTGTGGCAGTTGTAGCAATAACAAGTACATTATTCGCGGGTTGTTCGCAGGTTGTAAAAACCGGTGCTAATGTTGCACTCGGATTTACAGAAAAACATATTGTGCCACCAATTTTAGCCATGGAAGATGCTGAAATGGTGTGTAATTCAGGTAATTCATTAACTCCAGCCATTATGGCCACCAAAGATATGGGCGCAGACCCAACACGTGTGGCTGTGTTGATGTATTCAGCAGCAGGGATTTGTGCAGAACAAAAAGCCTTGGATGCAGAGTTACGCTATTTACGTGCATCTAAAGCCAACCAAGTATCCGAAGCACAGGATGCTCGTGTTGAGCAAAAGCGTTGGGCGGCACTTGCTGCACAGCGTCAATATACCGGCTATCAATTATTTCAAGATCGTTTTGAAAAGAAGTATAAGAAAAGTCTAGGTGAAGGCTGTCCAAAAATGAACAGCGACATTGACCAAACAGTGTATATGTTGGGAATGTTAAGTGGCTTACAGGCCATGACCAATGATATTAACTCAGGTGGGGCGGTAAACGTTCCAAAAGACATTGCTGCGATTGTTGAACGCGGTATGGTATGTCTGAATAATGAAAAATTCTGGGGCGCACCAAATGCAACCCGCGCTGTGATCTGGACGTTATTGCCGGGTGCAGGTGATGGAAAACCTGATCCATACCAAACATTGAAACAATCTACGCAAATTGGTGAGCAAAAAGGCGTGAGACTATCTCATGCGTTATATGCCGTTGCTGCACAGGCCAGTGGCGATGATGCGAAAATCCGTGATGCCTTACGTACCTTTGCACAAGCGCGTAGTGATGAAAAACCTGTTAACCCACAATTTAAACTCATCGATAGTATGGCTGAAAGCATGGTGAAAGGGATTTCAGATCGTTATTGGACTGAACATACAGGCGTTCGTACGGCTGATGATGGTATGGAACATTTCTGGGATGAAAGTGCCAATAGTTCTGAACTCGATGATTTGTTTAGTGGTGATATTGAAACCAGTGGCACAACTGCAAATTAATCTTTGCAATAGCGTTTAAAAGTGAGGTACAGGAGGAGCGAAAATGAAACTACAATTTTTAATACCGAAAATTGTCTTTCTTGCCGTATTCGTTTCGATCTGTGCCTCGCTACAGGTATTTAAAGATTATTTTATCTATTGGCAAGATGACTTATTTCATGATTTTTGGCGCTTATGGACCGCACATTGGGTTCACGTCGGTTGGATTCATTTTGTTTTAAATATATTGGCCTTTATTTGCTTACCGTTTATTTTCCCACGAGTTTCGACATGGCATTTTGTTGCCATTTTATTGATTTTATCTCCTTTAATCAGTCTAAGTTTCTATTTTTTCTTACCCGATATTGAAGCCTATGCCGGATTATCTGGTGTCTTACATGGTGCCTATGTCGCGGTCGCTTGTGTGCATTTGATGTATCGACGGGAGCGAAATTTTGCAGCCTTTGTATTGTTGCTGATTTTGGCAAAATTGGTGTGGGAAAATACCGTGGGCAATACGGGAACGGCTGAATTAATTGGAAGCCCCATTTTAGTCGAAGCACATTTATTGGGGGTGATTTGGGGCATTATCATCGCCTTGTTCTATCTTGTTGGCAATTATTTCTGGGATCGTTAGCTCACTTTAGGTGATTGGGTTGACAAAAAAAACCGAAAAGAAAATACATATTGTCATTTTAATGTTTTGAATATTGATGCAAATTTAAACGTAATAATAAAACAGTTAGGTCAGGGAAAGGAACTTCTCGAACCGATAAGGAAGAGGATGCTTAGTCCAGCTAGGCTCCAAAATAAAAATAGGAAGACTCATGCAAAATGATGCACAAAACAGATCCAGCATCGTTGGTCTGTTACGTTATGTCTGGACAGAATGGATTTCGTCTCTAGTCGTATTGATCTTGCTTCTGCTTACACTAATTATCGGTACAGGGGAGATGATTCATGGTCAGCTTCTGCGTACTGGTGAGCGTTTGTATGGTAATGAAAGCATTGGGATGCAGTATTCATTTTTACGTGCAGAACCGACCAAGCCAGATTGTGACCGCCACCCAGATGTAGAAAAAATGGTGCAAACGCAAATGAAAGCCAATGCGGCCGACGAATTTGCTGACATTTTTGGTACAGCATCTGAATCCGATGTACGTGCATCGGTCATGGCAGGTGTACAGCAATGTGAAGAAAAATTCCAATTTTATGACAAAGCAAAAGCTTATTTAGATGAGCATCCAAGTATTCGTACTTATCGTGCGATTGAAACGACATTCTTTGGCATCTTTAAATTTGGTTCTGAAAACCGCGTATTGATTCTTTTACTGATGGTCTTGGTGTCTGCCATTACTGCTTCAGTGAAGTTCCATCATATTGGTCTACGTGCGCCAACAACACGCTTGGATTATAAAGTCTATGCTTTATTCATGGCGATTGGTAATGGCCTATTAACCTTCTCGGTATATAGTCAGTTTAATTCAGTCCTAAATTCTGGGGTGAAATCGACCACGGAGACATTGGCTGTATATTGGTTGTGGCTAGCCCTGTTTGGTATTGTCACCCTCATCAGTATTTATCAGTTCTTTAAACCACCTGCTGCGAAAGAGCCGGGTCCGGGGAATATTGGTTTTGCGCTATTAAGTGTACCGTTGTATGCCTTTATGGCGATTATTACGGGTGTGGCGTTTACCTTCTTTATGGACTACCCAATGGGTCAGGGGATTTACCTCGGACAATTGGTCGAATTCTCTGGGATTTTCCTGAACCTTGCACTGTTTATTTGGGCCGGGATGTTATTGACCCAAACGCGCGTGATGGATTTGTTCTTGGGGATTTTACGTCCATGGAACTTAGCACCTGAGACTTTGACGTGGTTAATTCTGATTGCCGCGGCTATTCCAACTGCTTATACCGGCGCTTCCGGGATCTTCGTTGTAGCAGCCGGTGCAATTATTTATAAAGAAGTGTGGAACTCTGGCTCTCGTCGTCAGTTCGCACTCGCTGTATCTGCAATGTCAGGTTCCTTAGGTGTGGTCATCCGTCCATGTCTATTGATTATCCTGATCTCGATGCTTGATAGCCGCCATGTCACGTCAGATGAACTATTTGATCACGGTATCTATGTGTTCTGGCTCACGGCATTCTTGTTCTTGGGTATTTCACTATTCTTGGCAGAAACACGTTTCCGTGTGGCATCGCCGAAAGTGGCTATTCCGGGCATGCTCAAAGCGTTCATTCCTGTGATTCCGTATATCGTACTGACCTTGCTTGTGATTGCTTTCTACAAGTACGGTTTAGATACACAAATGGATGAATTCACCGCACCTGTGGTTCTACCGATTATTCTGATTGTTTACATTATGTTTGACCGTTGGTTTGCAGATCGTTTTACTTCGCAAACTGTAGATGCACATGAACAACTCAGCTTACAACATGAGCAAAGTTCTGAGTTCATGCGTGAACATGGTGGACATGGGGCTAACCGTCGTGGTTTTGGTAGTTCAATTTGGTTTGCCTCTTCAGAAACGGTTGGACACATTGGGGCTTTGATTATCTTAATGGCCTTGTCGGCAAGTGTCGGCGGTTTGATTGAACGGACAGAAATCATTGAATTATTACCAACGCATTTGGGCAATATCTATATTTCGTTAGCCTTTATCGCATTGTTATTGGCGATTATTGGTATGACGACAGATCCATTCGGGGCAGTGATTTTGGTTGCAGCAACGATTGCACCAGTAGCCTACGAAAATGGTATCCATCCGATTCACTTCTGGATGATCGTTTTGGTTGCCTTTGAGCTCGGTTATGTTTCGCCACCTGTAGCGCTGAATCACTTATTGACACGACTCTCCGTCGGGGATGAAGAGGTGCGGGCAGCGGATGCAGAAGCAAAAGCCCAATACACCAATTTCTATTATCGCTATGAACGTTGGATTTTACCGATCCTTGTATTGTTCCCAGCTTTGGTGATCGTGACTTATGCTCCTTATATTCTGAAACTGTTTGGTTGGTACCAATAAGTTAGTGGTAAGCCATTAAAAAAGCACCTTCGGGTGCTTTTTTTATTGAGTAAGATACTTCGCATTTGATGGTAAATGAATGAGATCTTTATGACTTTTTAAACTTATTTTGTAGGAACGGACTACATAGCAAAATCGCTAAAAATATAAAAGCAAAGCCGAATAGGCTGTAAATATCTGGCAATTCTTGCCACAGTGTAAAGCCCCAAATACCGGCAAAAATAATCGCTATATAGTTTACGGGACCAATTTGACCTGCGGGTGCAAGCTTATAAGCATTGGACATAAAAATTTGACTGATATTGGCCAAAAGTCCCGCTGTAATCAGAAAAGCTAACTCCTTTAAACTATAAGGACGCCAGAGCCAGAGCATCGGGATCATCGATATGAGCGTGCCAATAAAGCAGAAATAAAACACGATGCGTTCAGGTGGTTCAGTTGCAGTAAGGGCACGGACAGTGACAAATGCCATGGCTGCCAAGAAGCTTGCGGTTAGTCCGATGAGTGATAACTGATTGAACATTCCTGCATCGGGCTTTGCGACGAAGAGCACGCCGATTAAACCAATGACGGCGGCAATGAGCATACTCAGGGTTATTTTTTCTTTTAAAAATAACCATGCAATTAATGGGATGAAGATCGGCGAGGAATAGGTGAAGACCATGGCATTGGAGAGTTTTAAGTGTGCGATGGCATAAAAAAAGCCATACATTGCCACCAAGCCTACGATTGAACGCCAGGTATGCATCCACAGTTTTTCAGTTCGAAAAAACGTGCTGCCTTTTTGTAGGATCAAAGGGAGAAAGATGAATAAGCCAACCGCATTGCGAAAAAATACGATGGTGGCATTATCTACTGTATGGGAGGCGTAGCGTATACAAACCCCCATGATGGAAAAAAGCAGCGCTGACAGCATGAGAAAGCCAATTGCTTTGGGGATATTTTGTGGTGGTGTAGTAGTGGACATAACAAAAAAGCTAGAATATCTGATGATATTCTAGCCTATAAGTACGCATGGTGTAGCAGAAGTCGGTTATTTTGCTTGTTGTGCTAACTGTGCTTCGAGTAATTTAATTTGTTCTTCTTTTAGTTTAATCAGCTCATCTGCATCTGAATGCTGCTGTTTTAAACTTTGCTCCTGATCATTCAATTGTTGTTGAATGTCATCTAATTTGGCAATTTCCTCTTTGGCTAAAGAGGCATTTTCAGGCACAGCTGCATCTAAAATGTCTTCTTCGACCAATTTAATGGTTTCAGTCTCTGCGGTAGGGACTGATGCTTCAGTCTCAGATTGGACAGGGGTTGCAACAGGCGGTTTAGCCGGTGCAGCGACCAGTTCTTCTTGAAGTGCAGATTTATCTGCTGTACCGCTGCTTAACCATTGATATGCAAAAAAGATAGCAATCAATAACGTTAAGCCTCCAATGATTCCAACTAACAATTTTGGATTATGTCTTTGATCTTCTGTCATTGCTTGACCTTAATTTTTATTTAGGCTGACGTGGCTTAAATTGGATCACACCGATATCGTCTGGCACGGCAGGTTGTTTAGGTTGATCGACATGAGTCGGTCGATTTTCACTGTAACCACAATCAATGCATTCGATCCATTCGTCTTCGCCAGAGGTCAGCATGACAACCCGGTCCATCGCTTGGCATTTTGGACATTTTGCACCTGCAATGAAGCGTCGTTTAATGGTCATCATACTTACCTTGAATCTAACTAAGGTCCCTAGTTTAAGCGTTTTTAGATGCGTTCGTCCAACCTTGATGACGCAGCAAAGCATCTATTTTTGGCTCGCGTCCGCGGAAATTGATAAATGCGTCAAGTGCCGTATCTTTTCCGCCAACTGCTAGAATAAATTGTCTAAACGACTTGCCAGTCGAAGTATTAAAAATTCCTTCATTTTCGAATCGGTCGAAGGCATCACTTGCCAAAACCTCTGCCCATTTGTATGAATAATAACCAGCAGCGTAACCACCTGCAAAGATATGACTGAAACCATGTTGGAAACGGTTGTACGAAGTAGTGGGTGCAACTGCATATTTTTGACGAATATCATCTAAGGTTTGTTGGATGCCTGCAGCGTCCAAAGCAGGGTTGGCTTTATGGATATTTAAGTCAAACATGGCAAATTCAATTTGACGTAAAGTTTGCATCCCAGACTGGAAGAAACGTGCATCTTGCAGTGCTTTTAGCAGATCGGCTGGTAAAGTTTGTTTTGATTCGATATGTTCACTGAGTAAATCTAAACTTTCTTGATCCCAAGTCCAAAATTCCATGAATTGACTTGGTAGCTCTACTGCATCCCACGCCACGCCATGTGTACCAGCCACAGCAATATTATCGACTTCAGTGAGCATGTGATGTAAGCCATGACCAAATTCGTGGAACAACGTCGTTACTTCATCATGGGTAAGTAAAGCAGCTTGCTCACCGACAGGTGGGGTAAAATTGCAGACCATGTAGCAAATTGGTTTTTGCAGACCATTTTCAGTTTGCATGCGTGAACGGAAGCCGCTCATCCATGCGCCGCCACGTTTACCGCTTCGTGCATACAGGTCAAAGTAAAAACCGCCAATCACGCTGCCTTGATCTTCAAGTTCAAAATAACGTGCATCAGGATGCCAAACAGGCGCTTCACGCTCGATTACATTGATGCCATAGAGACGATTTACAATGCTGAACAAGCCTTGAATAATTTTAGGTGCAGGGAAATAGGGCTTCAGGTCTTCTTGTGACAAATTAAACTGTTGAACTTTGAGTTTTTCTGAATAGAAAGTGGCATCCCACGGTTGTAACTCAGTGATACCGTCTTGCGCTGCAATGGCTTTCAGTTCAGCGATTTCTTTCTCTGCTGGGTCACGCGCATGTTCTGCCAATTCAATCAGGAACTGATCTACAGTTGCTACATCGGGTGCCATTTTGCTTGCCAAGGACAATTCGGCGTAGTTGTTAAAACCAAGCAGGCTTGCCATTTCCTGACGTAGCTTCAAGATTTCTTCCATGACCGCTGTATTATCAAATTCAGCAGAGTCTGCCTGATCAGAAGCACGTGTGGTATAGGCTTTATAGAGCGCTTCACGCACTTCGCGGTCTTCTGCATAGGTCATAATGGCAATATAAGACGGGAAGTCGAGTGTGGCTACAGCCTGTTCGAGTTCGCGTTGCTGACCATATTGTTTCAGAAGTTCAATACTGCCTTGAGGTAGTCCTTTGAGCTGCGCTTCAGTTAAAGGTTTGAAGTAGGCTTGGGTGGCATCCAATACGTGATTGGAAAAGTCTGATGATAACTGTGAAAGTCGTGCAGAGATTTCTGCATAGCGTTTTTTCGCTTCACCTTCTAAGGCAACGCCTGAAAGTTTAAAATCTCGTAACGCAAGTTTAATCGCGCTTTGCTGTGCTGCAGGAAGCGTGTCAAATACACTGTTGTCATGTACATGCTGATACGTTTGATACAACACTGTATGTTGACCTAGCTGTGTATAGTACTCACTCAGGCTGGGTAGTAAAGATTGGTAGAGCTCTCGAGTTTCAGCATTATTCATCACGGCGTTCAGATGCGACAGCACGCCCCAAGCTTCACTCATATTATTTTCAAGGTCATCAACCTGTTCTAACGTATTTAGTTGTTTTTGTACCGAATCTGGAACAACCGTCAGTTCATTTAGAAATTGTTGACCGTGTTGAATCGCATTTTGAATTTTTTCTTTGAGTTGATCTAAGGTAATTTGATCAAATTGAGGAACGGGCAAAGTTGCCTTTTCTAAAGTCATATTTTCTACTTCATATAAATCCTGAGTTATTTATAGATGTAGGGTTTGTTGCGGGTTAAATCAAGACTAAATCAGGAATTATTCATCTTCTGCAGAGGGCGCGAAGTCTTCACTGATCTTAAGAATCAAAAAAGAGCGCCGAAGCGCTCTTGATTTAAACCTTAATCCGCAGATGATTTTGCATTGGATTTTTTCTTTTTCGGTTTAGATTTTTTCTTCACTTTATCTTTAGCCTTCGCTTCAGATTTGCTTGCAGATTTTTTAGCAGGCTTTTTACCGAATGAACTGGGCTTAGATTTCGACTTTTTGCGTCGTATGGGCTGTTCTCCATCTTCAGCAGCGTTGGTTTTACGTTCTGAAAAGACTTCTTCTTTGGCTGTAGGTTTTGCAACACGAGGGGCACGTGCGCGAATAGCGCGACCTGCATGGCTCAATTGTTGAATCAATTCAAAGTCGATTTTGCGCTCTTCTAGATTTACACCAGCGACTTTAATTTTTACTTCATCGCCGAGACTGAAAACTTGACCGCGAGATTGACCAATTAAGCTCTGACTCGGTTGGTCATAGACGAAGAAGTCATCACCCAATTGGCTGACGTGGATCATGCCATCAACATATAAGTCTTTGAGCGTTACAAACAGGCCAAATTCAGCAGTTGCACTGATGGTACCGACAAACTCTTCACCCAAATGTTGCTGCATGTAATGGCACTTCAACCATGTAGTAACAGAACGTGATGCTTCATCTGCACGGCGCTCAGTCGCAGAGAAGTGTTCACCAGCATCATCCAGCGAAGCGCCAGAAATTGGGTAAGGTTTTTTCTTTAATTGTGCTTTGATGGCACGGTGAAGTAACAAGTCTGGATAACGACGGATTGGAGATGTGAAATGCGTATACGCTTCATAAGCCAAGCCAAAGTGACCTGCATTGTTCGCGCCATAATAAGCTTGCATCATTGAACGGAGTAAAACGGCATGAATGCTTGGAGCATCAATACGGTCTTTGGTGGCATCAATCACGGCTTGATAGTCAGCTTGAGTCGGCTGTTCAGGGAATGGCAGGCCCAATAACTTCACAAAATCACGAACCTTTTGAATACGTGAGAATTCAGGTGGTTCATGCACACGGTACAGCATAGGAATTTCATTTTTTAATGCATATTCTGCCGCTGCGACGTTTGCCAGCAACATACATTCTTCAATCAGTTTGTGTGCATCATTACGGCTACGCGGTAGGATTTCGTTAATACCGCCTAGCTCATCAAAGGTCATATAAGTTTCAACGGTTTCAAATTCCATCGCGTGGCGTTCAGCACGTAAGCCTTTCAACACTTGATACAATTGGAATAAGGTATTGACCGATTTACGTACATCACGGTCTTCAGGAATGGCTTGACTATTACCCTCAAAATATTCGGCCACTTGAGTATAGGTCAAACGAGCTTTGGAATGCATCACACCCGGATAGAATTCAAACTTAGTAACACGACCCGCGCGAGATAAGTTTAAATCACAGACCATACATAAACGGTCTAGGTGTGGGTTCAAAGAACATAAACCATTCGACAGCGCCTCAGGCAACATCGGCAATACAAAATGAGGGAAGTACACCGATGTACCGCGCTCTTGAGCTTCGTCATCGAGCGGTTTACCCGGACGTACATAATGGCTGACATCGGCAATTGCCACCACAACACGATAACCACCACCCGGACGTTTTTCCGCATACACGGCATCATCGAAGTCGCGGGCATCTTCACCATCAATGGTGACAAGCGCTAAATCACGTAAGTCGACACGATCTTCACGATCTTGTTCTGATGGCTCTTTAAAGCTGTTGGCTTCTTGTTGTACCGCTTCAGGGAATTCGTAAGGTAAACCAAATTCTAAAATGGTTTGTGGAATAATAATTTCAGTGTCTGCTTTATCTGCCATCGACTGAACAATATGACCTGTCGCAAATTCTTCTTTGGTTGGGTAGCTGTCAATCGCAATACGCACAGAGTCGCCGAGTTTGACTTTGGCATGCTCGATTAATTCTTTTTCTAAAGTAATCGGTTGGTGTGCATTAGGATTTGCCGGCTGAATAAAATATTCACCTTCATATTCAGACACTTTACCAATAATTTCTTTGACACGATGCTGTAGAACTTCAGTAATAAAGCCCCATGCCTTGCCTTTACGGTCTACCGATGTTTGGCGGACTTTAACACGGTCACCATTAAACACCTGACGTAACTCACGTTCAGGAAGTAAAAGGTCATCTTCACCGCTAATATTGGCTGTGCCTAAACCTTTTGAGTTGATATAAACCGTTGCTTCATGAGTCGGTTGCTCAGCTGCAAGCTGGAACTTAAATCCATCTTTCATCAACTGACCATCTCGAACCATCGCAATCAGACGATGACTCAGTGCATCAATACTTTTTTGATCGGCAATTTCAAAATGTTCTACAAGATCGGCATGCGACATTGCAGTTTTCAGTTGTTCAATCGTCTCTTGAATCAGAGTACGGCTTGGAATTGGATTGTCATAACGTTCGGCTTCAGCTTTTGCTTCAGGGTCGACCCAGTTTTTCATATGTATTTGGCTTCAAATCAGAAGATTAGGATTAGCATAAGTCATGCAAGCAGATACTGCACGCAATTGATTGCAATAAAGTGTTTTATGCCGATATTTTATAATGTTTAAAGCTGAAAAGTAGGGGACAGCAGTGCGTGCTGAACTAATTTTGCACTAATTTTTTGAAAATCGTTTAAAAAATATCTAATTGAGTAAAAAAATGAAAAAAATATAACGACTGTGCTTGCAGTCGTATCATGATCTTTGTATTATGGCGGCACGTTACGGTGAGATGGGTGAGTGGCTGAAACCACATCCCTGCTAAGGATGCATACGGGCAACTGTATCGAGGGTTCGAATCCCTCTCTCACCGCCACGATTTACTTATGTCGCGCTCATAGCTCAGCTGGATAGAGCACTTGGCTACGAACTAAGGGGTCGGGAGTTCGAATCTCTCTGAGCGCACCAATAAGTAAATCTGAAAACGTAGTCTTTTAAGACGACACAAGTTACGCGCTCATAGCTCAGCTGGATAGAGCACTTGGCTACGAACTAAGGGGTCGGGAGTTCGAATCTCTCTGAGCGCACCAACTTGAACAAATTACCGCACATGTTGCGGTTTTTTTGTGCTTGTGATTTATCGCTTTGATATAGCTGTCTTTTGTTTGGATTCTATTAAGCGTTCTATTTCATAAAACTACCCATCAGTAAATTTCAATTTTGCTTATCTTCTATAGATAACCCTTTTTTCAGATATTCATAGTAATGCAATTTTTTTAAATCTAAGGCAAGGAAAAGTTGACTCATTTAAAGCCGTGATTCAATGATGGCGATATACTTGTTATCTATCTTGAGCATTTATATGTGAGTAAAGCTAACTTTAGATTCCAAACTTGTGATGTAAAAGCCCTTAAAAAAGTAAATCTGGCTGATTTTTGGTGTGTTTAAAGTGCAATTGTTTATTTGCTGTGCGTTTGGTTGAATTTATATGAAAAAGCTCTTAACAAAAAATAAAAATCACGTATAATGAGCCTCATCAAGACGTCGCGCTCATAGCTCAGCTGGATAGAGCACTTGGCTACGAACTAAGGGGTCGGGAGTTCGAATCTCTCTGAGCGCACCAACTTGATCAAGATTGAAAAAACCGCACATGTTGCGGTTTTTTTGTGTCTGAAATATAGCTAAAAACAATAAATTCAGCTCATCACTCAAGGTTCTAACTTAACTTCTGTTTAACTTTGAGTGCAAAGACCGTATTTCCGCCTAAAGCCGGTAACATGTCGTGATACGGCATACTGCGCATAGCACGAAGTAAAAACGGTGCTTTGTCATCAATCTTCACCGCACTGGTCAATTGTAATAACGACCCTTGTTGTAAGGGGCGAATATGCATTGCACCTCGGACAAACTTTAAGTCCCCACCTGTTGCGGTGTATTGATTTTGCAGTAAGTCGGGATAGTTAAAACGCATCTTAAAATCAAAGGGAATATTGATCACACCTAAACCCACCGAAATTTTATAGTCGGCATCCATCAGGTGCGGATTAATTTTCTGCACTTGCATGTGTTTGACTTGTCTTGGAAATAAGTGCTTGAACGAAGACACATTAATCCAGCGCTGTAAGCTCGAAGGCTCTTGTGCATAATATTGAAAACTGGTGCTAAAGCGCATCAATTCATAATTTTGCCCAAAGGGAACGCGCTGCGCTGTCAAAATAAAGGACACAGGTTCTTTTGAGCTTTGACTTAATTGGGTGATTTTGTCGAGTTGAGAGGCATTTAATTTGAGTTCAGGCAATTGATTTGCAGCGAGAGTTTCACTGCTAAAGGCTTTAAATCGGCGCTGTAATGATTCGAGTAAAAAACCATTGGTTCCCGCAGGAATCCCTAATTTGGCATCGGGTAAGGCATTTAATATTTTGCTAAACAAAAAACCTTTGGGCTGATTTAAATCGCCCCATTGGGTCACACTAATCAAGGTGTGTTGTGCGTCAATCTCAAACCATTCAATTTTCCCTGCACCAAAGGGCACCGGTGCTTGCAGAACCAAACTATTAATACTGTTGTGATCAATTTGGTGCTGCATCACCACGGTTTCTTTAAAGTTTAAAACTGGAATCGGCGTCGGGATGTGTATGCGATATTCAACTTGGCTGGCTGAACCTTGCTGTTGCAAAACCTCAGCAGATTTTAGTGTGGGAAATAAGCCGGCATAGTTTGGATAATTACTGAGTAATCTGGCGACATTTTTGCTGTTGGTTGGGACAACCACGGCGGCACTTTGAAATTTACCAACGACTTTTTGGCCTGCTTTCATCGTGGGCAGACTAATCTGCTGTGAGGGATGTGCAAAAATCACGATGTGATCACCGGCAAGATTTGCCAAGGCTTTGGCATTGCCATTAAACAAGTCCAAACTACTAGGAATCTAGGGTTGCCATTGAACGAATTTGGCCCAACTGGTCGATATGCTCAGTCCACTCAGAAACACCAGTACCATGATTATTTTTGTTATCTGCATGTCACATCCTGCGTATGCAATCTTTTATTTGTTGCTGTTTTTAACGTATTTCTAGAGGGAAGGGAAGTAGTGAAGTGTTACAACCGACCATTAAAAACCATGAAGCAAATTTGAATTGTGGTGTAGTATTTAGCGCAATTCATTTTTAAATATTCATACGCTTATGTCTGAAAATCTACCTGCATTATCGCTGCGCTATTTTTTAAATCTAGAAGAATCACAGGATGGTTTTGCACTAGCTACTTTTGGCAAAAAGCAATTTACGCGTTTTTTAACGCCAGCCATTAGCCTTGGGATTATCATCTGGGGTTTTTACTTAGGTGTAAATGGTGTCGGTGCCTACTATGTTGGGCTGGGTGCTTTCTTTTTACTTCTTCAAGGTATCATGCGTTATTGGTTTTTACCGATGATGTTTAAACGCCAGTTTGTAAAATACCAATTAGGAAAAAGTGAACAAGGTATTGATTTATTTCAAGACTATGCAGAAATTCATGCCAATGGTCGTAAGAATATCTTCCATTATGCTGAAGTGGCCAATTTTGCTGAAGGCAAATTGACCTATATGCTTGAGCTGAAAAATAAAACCGTGATTATTGTGCCGAAAAGTGCATTTAAAGATACTGCGGACCAAGCGATTTTTAGCAATACTTTTCAGCACTAAGACAATCTATTCATAACAAAAGAGGGAGTAGTATGCAGTCACGTCCATCTAAAATTGTTTGCGTCGGTCGTAGTTATGCAGATCATGCCAAAGAATTAGGCAATGCAATTCCTGACCGTCCTGTGCTTTTTATGAAGCCGCCAAGTGCATTAACCGCATTAGAGCAAGGCATCTCATGGAATCCAGTATGGGGCAGTTGCCACTATGAATGCGAATTAAGTTTACGTATTGATCGTCCTTTATCGGCTGAAACTGATCCTCTCAAAGCCTTAGAAGCAGTTGGAGCTGTGACTTTGGGCCTAGATCTGACCTTACGTGATCTACAAGATGATTTAAAGAAAAAAGGTCAGCCTTGGGAGCGTGCCAAAGCTTATGATGGTTCTTGCATCCTTGCGGATTGGGTCGATGTCCAAGAGGTGGTTCAAGATTGGAAAGATGTGCATTATACCTTGCATGTCAATGATGAATTGCGTCAGAACGGTGATACTGCTTTGCTGATTTTTGATGTGGGTACTTTGTTGGCCGATATTAGCCAAGTGTTTAGTCTTGAGGCGGGTGATGTGGTCATGACGGGTACGCCTGCAGGTGTCGCGGCACTACAGTCAGGTGAGCAGTTGAAAATGACCCTAAAAGGCAAAAATCAGGACTATGTCTGGACAACCTTTGTCAAATAATCTGTGAAAGAAATACAAAAAAGGCTGCTTAATGCAGCCTTTTTTGATTGATCTATTCAGTGCTACTTGATGGCGGTGGCTCATTTGGTTGTAAAGGACCAGTGTCTTTCCATGTTTCATAGGTGTCGGCCATATGCTGTGAGCCGGTGTCTCCCAATGCACCTGCTTTGGCATACCATTGTCGCGCTTTTTCACCATCTCGAATATCATAATGATAATAATGTGCCATTTTCATCGCCGCGTCAGCATCTTGCCCTTGTTCTGCGGCATAGCTTAAATATTCAGCTGCTTTGTCGGGTGTAGACGAAGGATGTTCAGAAAAATAGTGTTGATTTCCCAAGACTTTGATCGCTTCGACATTCTTTTGTTTGGCAGCTTTTTCATACCAAATTTGCGCTTGGTGCTTATCTTGAATTAAGCCTTTTCCAGTGTCGTACATCCACCCAACGGTATATTCAGCAGCAGGATCATGAGTCTTTTTTGCAAGGTCTAGCACCCAGTGTGCAAGGAAAATATTGCCATCTTGCTGCATCTTTCGAATCACTTGATCTGCATGCGGGTTTCCTTGGTAGGCTTGAGTCATCAACCATGCGAATGCGTCCGTAGTGCCTTGATCCGCAGCAGCTTTGTACCAATGTACACTTTGTTCGATATTTTGTTCTGTGCCCGTTCCACTGAGGTATAAATCACCCACTTTCATTTGTGCAGTCGCATCGCCCGTTTGAGCGGTTTTGAGTGCAGAATTAAATTCACGCTGTTCTTTGGAACTACAAGCCGTTAAAAATACGGCAGATAAACACAGCGCTAAAATGGTTTTTTTATTCATTCGAAAGGGAGTCATTATCATTCTTTGTGGATTTTTTGATCTTAGCGGATTGTTGAATCACTTTATAGAGACCCTTATAGCTAAATTTAAACAAATTTAGGGCTTTAAGGCAGATTTTCTAAACTGATCTGGGGTGCAAAGCATCCATTTTTTAAACATATTTATAAACGCCGAGGCATTGGCATAACCAAGTTCTAAAGCAATATTTTCGACGGTTTGACCTGCGTTGAGCATCGACATGGCTTTCATGACTTTGAGACGTTGTCGCCATTCATGCAGGGACATCCCAAGTTCTTTTTGACAATAACGCGCCAGAGTACGTTCCGTCATATTTATCCGCTTTGCCAATTGCTCAAGCGCGCTCTGATCCGCAGGATGTTGATGTAAATAATCAAGCAGTTGTTTGAGGGCAGGGTGTTCCGAATGCGGTAAATAGCTACTGACCAGTTTAGCTTGATGCAGTTGATCTAAGATCACATGAAGCAAGCGTTGATATTCGGCCGTATTTTCCATGAGGTCGGCTTGTTGGTGTAAGAGACGCAAATGGCTGAAGATCGCGGTGACTAAGGGCGAGCTGAGTAAAATCCCAGGTTGTTTCGGTAAGTGAGTACATAGCGATTCATGTACATATAAGGTGCCATGTGAAACCGCGGTACGATTTAAACCACTGTGTTCTAAGTGTGGGGGAAGCCAAATGCCATAAGGCGGTGGGGTAATATAGTCTATCTGATTGATGTTCACTTCCATTACGCCATTAAAGGCATAGACAAACTCGCCCCAAGCATGTCCATGAACGGGATAAACAGACAGTGCAGGATCGTCACGAAAACTGATCCACAGTGCTGCTTGAATTTCATCGTTGGTGGGAAGTTGTTGCAACTGCGTATGATCTGCACGAGCTTTATGACGCATGAGAAATTTTGCCTGAATAAGAAGATCACTTGTCTATTTTGAAGTATATATTTTATTTCTGACAGTTCTATAGTGTTGCTTATCGTATTGTCGAGTAAATAGTGTGGAACAGCGTAAGGCGCTAGATGCAAAAGCTTCTGGCCTGATGATTATTTTGTGCATGATTTTAGGGATTCAGCAGGTCATTTTGAAATTGGCCGCGGTTGATATTGCGCCGATCATGCAAATTGCCATTCGATCGGGTTTGGCTGCGCTGTTGGTCTTTCCACTGATTCGTCTCAAGCCGGGAACACATTTATATACACGCGAATACTTGCTGCCGGGTATTTGGTTGGCGTTTTTATTTTCAGCCGAATTTATTTTAGTGGCAGAATCCCTGCGCTATACCTCTGCATCACATACTGTTGTCTTGCTCTATACCGCACCGATATTCGTGGCATTAGGTTTACATTGGAAGTTGCCTGAAGAAAAGCTTACAGCGATCCAGTGGGTCGGTATTTTTATTGCCTTTTCAGGTATTGTCCTGTCGTTTATGGGACGTGAAAGTAGCACTACAGTCAACACTCAAGCCCTGTTGGGTGATGCGATGGCATTACTTGCAGGGGTGATGTGGGCCTTGACCACCATTTCATTAAGACTCACCAAACTCTCTAATGCACCTCCGACTCAGACCTTGTTTTATCAGTTAGTTGGTGGTTGTGTGTTTTTATTACCTGTGGCGTGGCTGACAGGACAAATGACTATACATTGGACCGTATTGTCCATCAGCAGCATGATTTTTCATGTGCTCATTATTTCATTTTTCAGCCTCATGTTGTGGTTTTGGCTGTTAAGTAAATATCTGGCCAATGGTCTGGGCGTATTTTCATTCCTTACCCCAATCTTTGGTCTGGTCTTTGGCGTATTGATCTTAAATGAAACGATTGAACTGAACTTTATCTTGGGGACGGCCTTAGTAATGGTCGGGGTGATGACGGTAACCTTGCATCGATGGTTAGCTAAATTGATGGGACGTCAGCGCACAGCGATCTAATATCATGTATAAATAAAAAAAGGAGAGCTCTACGGCTCTCCTTTTTTTATTTACGCTTATTTTTCTTCAAAAATAGTCGCAAGCGGAATCGAGAGTTTGGCCGCAAGATAATCATCCGATTCGACCAGTTGCGGCCCAATTTTTTCCATCCAAATATCATCTGGATCGACGCGACCTAAATCTTGGCGTTTAGGGAGTGGGTAAGGAAGCTTACTGTAAAAACTCCAAAAGTCCACTTGGGTTAAATTGCGAACTAAAACATAATGATCATCATCTGTGCGTTTAATCAGGTGTTGCTCTTCAAACAATAAAATATAGCTTGGCAGGCGGCCGATTTCATCACGCCCTAAGACCTCAAGCGCTTCTTTTTCTGTCACGCTCTGACCGAGTTTTTGCTTTTTATAAAATAATTCAAGCAAATCCATCAACATAATCACAGGATGACGTTTTTGGTCGTTGCCCGAATTGAAAGCTGTCAGTGCATAACTAATTTCTACCCCAATCAGTACGATATTCCATGAAAGGAATATCCAGAGCAGGAAAATTGGCACTGCAGCAAAAGCACCGTAAACGATTTGATAACTGGTGAAATTTGACATTACAAAACCAAAGAGGTTTTTGAGTAATTCAAATACCACGGCACTAAAGACACCCGCGATCAGCGCCGCCTTAATCGGCACACTGCGGTTGGGAATCGTCCAATACAGAATGAAAAAACCTAAAATGGTCAATGAAAAAGACAAGATCCACAGCAGAAAAGCCCCATCCAGTTCATAGCCGGCAAAATTATTGCTGAGGACATTCATAGAGGCCAAGGTAGATGACACAACAAATGCGCTACCCAGTAAGATTGGGCCTAATGAGATAATAGTCCAATAGCGCATAAAGCCAATAATGCCGCCACGTGTCTCACGCACCCGCCAAATTCGGTTAAATACTGTCTCAATGCTGGTCAGCATCATGACTGTGGTAATGAATAAAAACAGCACACCTATCACGGTCAAGTTACTGGATTTATCGGTGAAGGCATTCAGTGCTTTATCGAAAGCAATCGTCGTTTTCGGTAGGAAATTACTATAAATCAATTGTTGAAGCTGTTGACGAGCAGGTTCTAAAGCTTTAATTGAGGAGATGATGACCAAGAATACGGTCAACATGGGTACCACTGCAAACAAGGTAGTATAGGTTAATGATCCAGCTTGTTCACGGCAGCGATCGGCTTCAAAACGTCGAATGACAAATAAAACAAACTGAAACCATTTCTTGTCGTAAAAGGGAAGTTTTTTTAAAAATGCTTCGATCATTCGTTCAAGTCTCGAGTTATTTTAGTCATGTTTATGCAATTTTCATCACTTAGCTTAACCAAAAAATAGGAAAAATACCGTATAGTTTTCTTTTTTCATTGAATTTATAAAAATGACGCAAGCTTATGTACTGGTGTTGTATTACAGCAAATATGGTTCAACACGTGAGATGGCACATTTGATTGCCAATGGGATTGAAGCTTCTGGGATGGCGGTAAAAATACGTACCGTTCCAAATTTATCTACCGTGGTAACTGACGTGCAGCCCAGTATTCCTGCCGAAGGCGATATTTACTGTAGCTTAGATGACTTAGCGCATTGTTCAGGTCTAGCTCTAGGCTCACCGACCCGTTTTGGTAATATGGCGTCGGAAATGAAATATTTCTGGGATCAAACCACAGCACTTTGGCTCAATGGCGCATTACATGGCAAACCTGCCTGTGTGTTTACCAGTTCAGGTTCAATGCATGGGGGACAGGAAAGTACTTTGCTGACCATGCTGCCGCCTTTGTTTCATCACGGAATGATGGTCATGGGTTTAAGTAATGCTCATCCGGCATTATCAAATACCAAAACGGGTGGTACACCTTATGGTGCAAGCCATGTCAGTGGTCCACGCCATGATCAGTCATTGAGTCAAGATGAGCGTAACTTGTGTGAAGAGCTGGGTAAACGCCTAGGCGAAGTCGTCAAAAAGTTGATTTGATACTTACTTGCTCTAGGAAGTTGCGCTAACTTTGTAGCGAACGGGCAAGAAAAGGCTTAAATATTGTACTTTTCTTGCTTTATTTACGTGTGACGTCTTTTTATTTATGACGTTGTATACTGCCCAAAATATAAAAATAAATCTGTCGAACCATTCCTGAAATATTAAAAATAAATGATATCAACAATATATTGAAAGTTTTTAAATATAGCCTGCTCAGTGATGGTTTCGAGTCGAATATTGCTCTCTCTTTGGGCGCGTTTTTTTTATTTTTTGATTACATGATTTGTATTTAAATTTCTTCTTCTTTGGGGTGTGTGATGTCTATTATTAATTTTCTAATGACTTTCCTATGTTCCGTATTGGCTGCATCTTCCTTGTGTACGGCAATGCCAGTTTATACAGTATGGATTTCCCGCAAGAGAAAAAGACGAAGAAAAAGAATTTTTAGCGAAACAAGATCAAGTTAATGTGGACTCAAAATCTTTAACTGATGTTTCAAAATAATTGATTCGCCATGGTTTCGAATAGCATTTCAATAGACTAGAAATACATATTAGAAAAACAATAACCTATTAAAAAAGAGCGTAGAAACGCTCTTATTTAATTTAGCAGCAATCAAAATTAGTCTTGATCTTCAGTTTTTGCTGCATCTTCAGGTTGAGATTCAACTTCAAAGCGTTGTTTGCAGGCCTTGCATTGGTAATCTAAAAATATATTTTGATCTACAATCACACCTGCTTTTTTACCAAAGCGATGGCCTAAAAAGCCGCCTGTGATGCCAACGCTAATCGCCCCGACAAAAGTCCCAATGGTTCCGCCCATAATCACGCCAAGTGGGCCAGCAGTCACGCCACCAATCGCAGCACCAATAGATGCGCCAGATGCCGCACCACCGACAGTCCCTGCAGCAGTTCCTGCACCACTGAGTAAGACACCACCAATTTTTTGTAAGTTTTGTTCATGGTTACGCTTTTCAATATGGGTTGATCCACATTTTGGACATTTAACTGTCGTTTCCATGTTTTGCTCTTCTGTATTCATAACTTTCCATAGCCTTAAAAAATAAAGTGGCCGAATTTATGGTGCAGCATAATGTAATTTGACAGATGAGTAGTTGACCCATTCGATCAAATGCAACGATTTTCCTGAATTTTATCGAGTTTTGCACACCGATGTTTTGTCTGCTTGTAACTAAGGCGTTAAAAAGTGCGCTTTATGTCACCTTAATGGCAAATTTTTAGCAAAAAAAAGAACACCCGATGTGTTCTTTTTTCTTTTGAACGCAAACTTAGTCACGAACAAATTCAACTGTACCATTCGCCAGTGATTTCACACGTGCCAATGATTCAACGCGATAGCCTTTTTCAAGCAAAATATCACGACCAGGTTGGAATGATTTTTCAATCACGATACCGATACCCAATACTTCAGCACTTGCTTGATGAATAAGATCTGCAAGACCTAAAGCCGCTTGACCATTGGCCAAAAAGTCATCAATCACTAAAACTTTATCTTCAGCATTGATGTGCTTTTTAGAAATCGCGATCGTGCTTTCAGTTTGTTTGGTGAAAGAAAACACTTTTGAGCGATACAAATCATCTTTTAAGGTCAAAGATTGATATTTACGTGCAAAAATCACAGGAACACCAAGTTCAAGACCCGCCATAACTGCAGGTGCAATACCTGAAGCTTCAATGGTGATGATTTTGGTAATGCCAGCATCTTTAAATAGACGGGCAAATTCTTGACCAATTTGCTGCATCATTACAGGGTCAATTTGGTGGTTCAAGAAAGAATCGACTTTCAGAACTTCTTCAGAGAGAACGATACCTTCAGCTAAGATTTTCTGTTCCAGAGCGTGCACGGGAGAATCCTCGAGGGGCAGGTGCTTTTTAAAGCAAAAGCGTATTTTAAAAAGCACCGTGAAAAATGCAAGCGAAATTGATCAAATCAATTAGTTTGTTGCACCTTTATAGCCCGTTAACAATAAACCGTAAGAGGTTTTATTGTCTTGGTGGGAAACTTTGACAGGTAGGTAATCTAGTTTTGGTGCTAACCAGAAAGTCGTTTGACGGCCTGGTTTGTCATGACGCATCACGACTTTAACGGTGTCAAAAGTTCCATAAGTGGTTTTCACTTTTTCAGTGCCTTGTTTCACGAACTTACGAGCTTCAACCTCTTTGGCATCGGCAATGTAGTAATTCGATTTCAAACCACCATTTTTTAAATCTTCACGAATTTGCAATTCAGCATTGAGTTCATCTAACACACCTGATTTCCACGCAAATGAACGCGCTTTATCATCTTTTTTGGTATTAATGGTTTTTGCGCCAGCATTGAAATTGATGTTCATGGTGTTGTTGTGCACCAAAATTTTGCTGCTGCGGCTAAAGCTGTTCGAGTGAATTTGGCTGCCATTTAAACTAAAACGACTGGTTTCAGTTGCAGAGGCCATCGCACCAGCTTTTGCTGCAAAAACATACGTCCAGTTATTCCCAGATTGTTTTAGGGTACGTGTTGCAGAACCCAAGTTTTTGCCGTTGTAATTAAACTGGTAGCTTGCTTGGAATGGACTCATGGCAAATGACTGACTTGAGAAACCAGTCAAAAGCAGTGTAGTCGATACCCCAGCAACAAGACCTAAATTTTTCAAAACTGAATGTGCCATAAGTATGGTTTTCCTATTCAATAGAAGTGCGGTGGGCTAAACCACCTGATATATTTATTATGCGGCTGGATTGTGGAGAATCACGTCACAAATCCGTGCCTAATGTATATATTGTGTAGCGTTTTTATAGGTTCAAGATGCCTAAGTACAGGATAAGTCTAGCTTTCCTTTTGCTTTATAGGCGTGACTTCATCGTCTTTTAAATTTGAATCATCCCAGTCTTCCATCCGTTCTTGCGACATTTTGGTGAACAATGCGGTTAAATTAACATTACCAATCACCACCAATTCGGCCTCACGTAAAACAGCATGGTTGACATGGACTTTGCCCAGTGTGTCGATAATCGATCGACTTTTACCGAGCCAGCGATTCAGGTCTAAATACAGTAAATCATCTTTAACTTTGATCACATTGAGCTTTTCCAAAATCATACCCAATGGATCTTGGTTGAGTACTTTTTGATAGAACCATAACGCCATGCGCACGCCCATCTTATACAGAACATTTGGATACTTTGCTTCAATCACTTGTGTATCACTAATTTGTTCAAATACGATCAATTGGGTTTGTTTGTTGAGTTCCATCTGTACCAGTTTTAAATCAACAGAGAGTGTTATGATCAGCCCGTTATAATCCAATGTGGCATACAGTCGAAGCCAGTCATCATGCAGGTCAGCATGCAAGTCTTTGAGCATTTTCACATTATCGGTGACAAAGCGCTGAAATGTCGCATTTAAAAACACTTGAGACATTGGGAATTCACGCTCATCTTCAATAAATCCTTCAGCTTTTTGGTACACTTGGCGTATACGTTTAGCGATATTGGAAACTAGCGTTTGCATAAGAAGTGCATCCTGACAAATTATGTTTTTTGACGATGTTTATCTTGTCGATTTCTATAAAAACACAAGGTTTTGATCTTGCAGTTTAGCAAAATAAATTGCACCATTTTCATGATTTTAATTGTGCATTATCTATGTGTTGATGGATTTCTCGTTTTCATCAAAAAATGAATACGAGTTTTATTTTATACTGTTTTAAGCAGTTTGGGGAATGCGGCAAATAGTCGGTTTAATGTGATGCTGAAAAAAATAACGTTCATGCCCTTGATGAAAGAGTGGTGGAAAGATCCCATATTTGCAACTGCGTTGGTGTTTGCTGCTGTGTTGCATTTGGCATTTTTAACCATGCAATTTACCATGCCCCAAGAGGCTGACTATAACACCAAAGAAATTGCAGTTTCTTTACGTCCTACGACGGAAAAAATTGAACATGCAGACTTTTTAGCGCAAGCCGATCAGCAGGGCTCGGGGACATTCCGTGAGTCGCATCGGATGTCGAGTGACATGCCTGCACCGATGATCGAACAAAAAGCCGGTGAGCAAAAAAGTGAAGCTTTAGAACAACTGCAACAAAAGAAAGAGCTCAGCTTTGAAGATAAAGTGTTGATGACAACTTTGAGTTGGCAAAAGCAAGCGGAAGAAAACAGTCGCAAAAAAGCCGTTGAGGAGTTGAATAGTCAGTTTCAGGCCAAGGCTGCGATGGTGGCGAGTATCGAAGCTCAATATTTACAACGTCAGCAAAACTTTAGCCGTCAGCAAAAAATTAAAACCATTGATGGTATTCAAGCCAAGCAAGATGTTTCTGCGGCCTATATGGAAAAATTCCGCGAAAAAGTCGAGTTTTATGGCAACCGTTATTATCCTGAAGCGGCAAAACAGCAACAGCTACGCGGTGAAGTACGTTTAATGGTTATTTTGAACAGTAATGGCGGGATTCGTGCCATTCGTTTGATCGAAAGTTCAGGTTCAAGTTTATTGGATGAAGCTGCAAAAACCTCTGTGCGTAAGGCGGCACCTTTTGGTTTGTTTGATGCCAAAATGAAAGACATCTCAGAACTTCGTATTGTGCGTACTTGGCGCTTTGATCCTGCAGAAGCAGAGTTTGAGGTGCGTTAATCAGTTGTGATAGCGTCGCAAAACTTCGCAGATTTCGACGCTAAAACTCGCATACCATTGGTTTTTCCCCAATTGTTGCGCCACCAGATGTTGTGCATCTTGTTGCCAAGCTCGAATGTCTTCTAAGGTATTCCAGTAGGAAAGGGCGATTTCATGCTCACCCTCTGTCAGCGCTTCAAAATGTTGACAGTTAAAGTGTGTCAAGGCTTTGTCTCTAAGCTGCTGTGCAGTCGAAAAATACAGCTCATCAAGCGTACGAATGCGTGCTTTAAAAATCACGACATATTGCATATCTTTCCTTCCTTGGTTTTTATAATGTTAAAAAAGCGAGCCGTAGCTCGCTTTTTGGGTTCTTAATCTCTTTCCAGATAAGGGTTATCAAACCCCAATTTGGCTAAAATCTCGATCTCCAAAGCTTCCATTTCTTCAGCATCTTCATCAGAGGTTTCATGGTCATAGCCCATGAGGTGCAACGTACCGTGTACCAGCATATGCGTAAAGTGGGTCAGAGGTGCTTTGCTTTGTTCTTGTGCTTCACGAAGAACCACAGGAATACAAATCACCAAGTCGCCAATCGGAAATGAGTCTAAAACCGCCGCCATTTCATCAGGTAGGTCGCTTGGAAAAGACAGTACATTGGTTGGTTTGTCTTTACCACGATATTCCAAGTTCAATTTGTGGCTTTCGTCATTGTCCACACATGCAATACCGATCTCACAATCACTTTGTGTATCGATATGACGTAAAGCCGTTTCCACGACTTTTTTGATATGCGCACGTTTCACCACCAATTCAGGTGACTGAAAATTTTGCTGCAAGGAGAGATTAAGTTTCAAAATGAATCCTTAAATGTTTTCGTCTTGATGCTGCCCATCAGCTTTAGCATCATTGTCCGCCACCAAGGCTTCCTGACGTGCTTTACGTTCTGCACGTTGTTCAGCCGTGAGGCGATGTTGTTCGCTGTCCCATCCCTCATAGGCTTCAACAATTTTTTGAACCAATTGATGACGTACCACGTCACGAGAGTGGAAGCGAGTAATATGAATTTCTTTGATTTTTTCAATCACACGTAAGGCATGTGCCAAACCAGATTGTTGACCACGAGGTAAATCGACCTGTGTAATGTCGCCAGTGATTACTGCACGAGAACCAAAACCTAAACGGGTGAGGAACATTTTCATTTGTTCAGGGGTGGTGTTTTGTGCTTCATCTAAAATCACAAAAGAATGATTTAAGGTACGACCACGCATGTAGGCCAGTGGTGCAACTTCAATCACTTGACGTTCAATTAGTTTAGCGACTTTTTCAAAACCGAGCATTTCATACAAAGCGTCGTATAGCGGACGTAAGTAAGGGTCAATTTTTTGGCTCAAATCACCGGGTAAAAAACCCAGTTTTTCACCTGCTTCAACCGCAGGGCGAACCAATAAAATACGCTGAATTTCATTACGTTCTAGCATATCTACAGCAGCGGCGACCGCGAGATAAGTTTTACCTGTACCCGCTGGGCCGATACCAAATGAAATATCGCTTTGTAAAATACGCTGTACATAGCGTTTTTGATTGGCACCACGTGGATTGATCCGACCTTTACGGGTTTGTAGATAAACATTGTCTAAACCGGTATGCTCATTTTCAGAAAAATCTTCCTGAATTTCGCGGTCAGTCTGACTGCCTTGAATCATCATGTGTAAAATGTCCGCACTAATCTGTGGATTGGTTTCGGACTCTTCATAAAGACGGTGAAGGAGACTTTCGGCTCTCTCTACCGCATCGATTTCCCCATCGACAAAAAAAGCATCTGCACGATGAGAAATTTTGACATCTAAACGTTGTTCAATTTGTTTGAGATGACCGTTATAGGCACCGAGCATGCTTTGTAAACGGTCAAGTGGAATACCAGCAAAAGTTACAGTACGTCGAATCGCTGCAGTCAAGAGAATTCCTTTAAATTGGTCTGACGATTAAGCTTACATTACGCCACGTCAGGCTCAAGATTCAAGAGTTCACCGTAAACAAACTTCAAAGTTTTAATATCGGTCACTTCAATCTCTGCAAAACGCCCAACCCATGCAGGATCACCGATAAAGCTAACCAAACGTGTATTGTCTGCAGTACCAATCAGCAAGTTCGGATCTTTGTCTGAAACAGACTCAATCAAGACACGTTGAATGGTCCCTAGCATTGCATCAGTTTTATCAATACTAGATTGTTTAATCCATTGTTGAACTTTTGCAAGACGTTCTTTTTTCACATCTTCAGGGGTGGTGTCTTCAAGTTCTGAGGCAGGAGTACCCGGACGTTTTGAGTAGATGAAACTGTATGAATGATCGAAGTCCATATCTTGGATAAATTGATAAGTTTCTTCGAAGTTTTCGTCAGTCTCACCCGGGAAGCCAATAATAAAGTCACTAGATAAATGCATATCAGGGCGAACTTGACGTAATTTAGCAATTTTATCGATATATACATCAATCGTGTGGTTACGTTTCATGGCTTGTAGCACGTCATTCGAACCACTTTGAACTGGTAGATGCAAGTGAGAAACCATTTGCGGTAAGTCACGGTAGCATTGAATCAAGTCATCATTAAATTCAAGCGGGTGCGATGTGGTGTAACGAATACGTCCAATGCCCGGAATTTCGGCCACTAAACGCAGTAACTCTGCAAAGGTGCAAATATTACCTTCAAAAGTTTCACCACGGTAGCCATTCACGTTTTGGCCGAGTAATGAAATTTCACGTACGCCTTTTTCAGCTAAAGTGGCAATTTCAGCCAATACGTCATCGAGTGGGCGAGAAACCTCTTCACCACGGGTATAAGGAACTACGCAGAATGAACAGTATTTAGAACAGCCTTCCATGATAGAAACAAAGGCTTTAAACCCTTCTACACGCGGTTCAGGTAAAAAGTCGAATTTTTCAATATCAGGGAATGAAATATCCACCAACTGAATTTTTTCTTTTTTCGGTTTGACCACTTGCTTAGTATGTTGATCAAGCATTTGCGGTAAACGGTGTAAGGTTTGTGGACCAAACACCATATCTACATACGGTGCGCGTTTTTGAATGTTGTCACCTTCCTGAGAGGCAACACAGCCACCAACACCAATCACCAAGTCAGGATTCTTTTCTTTCAGTTTGCGCCAGCGGCCTAACTCAGAAAATACTTTTTCTTGTGCTTTTTCACGGATAGAGCAGGTATTCATCAGGAGAATATCCGCTTCTTTTGGATCGCTTGTCAGCACATAGCCGTGAGAATCACCTAAAAGGTCGCCCATACGTTGACTGTCATACTCATTCATCTGACACCCTTGCGTTTCGATGTACAGTTTTTTCACTGCTCCATCTTGAGCTGGGGTGTGCTGTGGCTGGGTAACAGTGTTATCTGGGGCAGCTTGGGCACTATTGGGGATGAAGGTTTGAACCGTCATGTAGGCTCCTAAAGGAATTTTATGAAAATCAATAACCATACGTGGCTGACAGACAATTCAATCAATTGAATTGTGCAGCTGCGGAGGTCAAAAAGGGGATTTTAAGAATGGGCAATATTTTAGCAGTAATTTACTAGAAACTTACAGCCTAAAATGACAACTCTGCCATATTGATTTATGAAGCAAAAATGTTTGAAAATTAATATTGGCTAATCATAAGGTTACATAACAGAACACAATGCAGAGTTTAGAATTATTAAACTAATTCCTAAACAAAGTTCGATGTGCTGTAACTGAGCAGAATGACATGAAAGAAGGCAAGTGGATGTTAAAACATAATTTTAAACAGAAAAATTACGCTAAATTACTTGCTTTGAGTGTCGGGCTCTCCGGAATTTCTGCGTTTGCCCAAGCCGCAGATGAGCAGTTTAACGATGCTTTACGTGCTGCGAATGCAGGCAATATTAGTTTATTACAACAATACCAATCATCCATGCAAAATGATGTTTTGGGCTATTATCCAGAATATTGGTTACTGAATAACAATTTGGCTTCACAACCTGCAAGTGCCATTATTAATTTTGCACAGCGCTATCCAAACTCGGCAATGGCAGAAAAATTAGCCGCAGATTATGTTGAAGAAAAAGTCAAACAAGCTGATTTCGCTACAGCACAGCCTGTCTTGCAATATGTGACTAATGCTGACCGTGCTGAAACATGTGCCATGGCTCAAGTCCGCGCAAAGTCGGGCGACCCTCTGGTTTACGCAGAATTTAAAGATGTATGGTTGACCACAAACTCACAACCTGACTCGTGTACGGGCTTGGGCCGTATGATGCTGTCGAGTCCTTTAATGACTCAAGATGACCGCCATCAACGGATGTGGGGACAGTTAAGAGCGGGTCAGTCAGGACAAGCGATTGCGACTGCGCAAACCATTGGCGTAAATATTAATTTGTCACAACTCAACACCATTCAAGCCAATCCACTGAATTATTTATGGTCTGCACCCAAAGCCACAGCTGAAGATCATGCATACCTGATTTATGCGATGGGTCGCTTGGCCGATAGCGACTTAAATGGCGCGATTTCTTCGGTGAAACGTGCAGCAGAAGGCACACCAGCCGATGTACAAAAAGCCCTATACCGTAGTGTCGGGTATATCGGTGGTACAACGGTAATGAAAAATAATTTCAACCGTGAAGTTCTAAATTATCTTGATTTGAGTTATGGACTGCCTTTTAGTGCAGAAGAAGCCGAGATTTATGCGCGACAAGCCATTCGTTTTGGCGCATGGGAAAGTGTCATTCGTGCAATTGATGCGATGAGCGTTTCGCAAAAGCAGGAAGACCGTTGGCAATATTGGTTAGCACGAGCATCTGAACAACGTGGAGATGCCTCATCTAAACGTGCGGCTCAAGACATTTATCGCAAGCTTGCCGTTGGCGATGATTACCATAATTTGTTAGCACGTGACAAAATTGGTCAGTCTTATAACAATATTCCGTCAAATGTGCAGCCTTCGTCACAAGATGCGCAGCGTCTCAGTCAGGATATTCACTTCCGTCGTGCCTTTGCATTGCGCAATATTAATGCATCTGACAGCTATATTAACCGTGAATGGAACTGGGCAGTGCGTCAAGCCTATTTAAAGCATGATGATGGCATGATTCTTGCCGCAGCTAAACGTGCAACCGATATGGGGTGGTATGATCGGGCGATTTATGCGGCAGATCGAACCACTAAACAGCACAATTATGCTTTACGTTATGCTATGCCGCATCAAAATTATGTGGTGAGTCATAGTCGTAATGCCGGCATTGACCCTGCATGGGCTTATGGTTTGATGCGTCAAGAAAGTCGGTTTGTCACTAGCGCACGTTCACATGTCGGTGCCGGTGGTTTAATGCAAATTATGCCAGACACCGCAAAATTGGTGGCTCGTCAGATGGGGGAGAGTTATAACCCCGCTGCATTAACGGATATGAATACCAATATTCGTTATGGCACTTTCTATTTATCGATGATTCAACGTCAATTGAGTAATAGTCCAGTCTTAGCGACCGCAGGTTACAATGCGGGTCCAAATCGTGCTCGACGCTGGCAGCCTGAATATCAAGCAATTGCAGCGGATCAATATACGGAATCGATTCCATTAACGGAAACTCGAGACTATGTAAAACATGTGATGACCAATGCAACCCATTACGGCCTTTTATTAGGTCAGGGGCCACAATCGATTGAAAAAAGAATGCAAATGATTCCATTACGGAATGCGCAATAAATTTTAAAGCAAGATGCGCCTGTTTTTAGGCGCAATATGGGTAAATGATGAATGCCGAAAATGGACATTAGACCTGCTTATCGAATACTGACATCACTGCTCATCGGCAGTGGTGCAGGCTTTGGTATGTCTATGCTTTCGGCTGCACCGGTTGTAAAAGGGTATGTGATGGATGTGCAAATGGTGCCTGCTGTTTGCGCCTATGACCCATTAAAAAGTAAAAAACGTAAATGTTTAGAAGGGTATTCACTCAATATCACGGGTCTATATCCAGAAACCTCTACACGTGATTGCACGACCAATAGTTCAGCTAAACTTTCTCCGTTGCAAGCCAAAGTGGTTGCACGGATTATGCCTGATGAAAATGCTCGCGTGGCGCTTTGGCACACTACCGGCGGCTGTGTCCCAATGAATGCTAGCCAGTATTTCAGAACCATTATTAATCATGCAGATAAGCTAAAAATTCCAGATGAATTGACCAGTCAAGAAACCCAATCCATTCAAGCCAATGTCTTGCGTAATAAAATGTTGCGTATGAACAGCGGATTGGTATCACAAAGTATTGAATTTAACTGTATGCAAACCCGTGGTGGTAGTCTGCTGACTGAGATTAAAATTTGCTATAAAAACAATGGTCAGTACAAAAGTTGCCCTGCGACTATCGTCGGAAATTGTCCTGCAACTTTCATAATTAAAGGTTCTTTCTAAGCTTTTTTCGGCATTTTATTTATATTTCCTATCATACTTTTGTTGAAAAGCATTCTCTTTTACATGCAAGCGTCAAAAGATTGGAGTACAATCTTTGCCGTTTATGATTATTAAGATTAGATAGAACAGCTATTTAATCATTATGACCTTCCTCAATTGGAGATAATTACATGAAGCAAGCAGTTCGTGTTGCCGTTACTGGCGCAGCTGGTCAAATCGGTTATAGCTTATTATTCCGTATCGCAAGCGGTGAAATGTTGGGTAAAGACCAACCAGTTATCCTTCAATTATTAGAAATTCCAGTTGAGAAAGCTCAACAAGCGCTTAAAGGCGTAATGATGGAACTTGATGACTGCGCATTCCCTCTTTTAGAAGGTATGATCGGTACTGATGATCCTAAAGTTGCATTCAAAGATGCTGACTACGCTCTTCTTGTAGGTTCACGTCCACGTGGTCCTGGTATGGAACGTGCTGACCTTCTTAAAGTAAACGGTGAAATCTTCATCGGTCAAGGCCAAGCACTTAACGAAGTTGCTAGCCGTGACGTTAAAGTTCTTGTTGTAGGTAACCCTGCAAACACTAACGCTTACATCGCAATGAAATCTGCTCCAGATCTTCCAGCGAAAAACTTCACAGCAATGTTACGTCTTGACCACAACCGTGCGTTAACTCAACTTGCTCAAAAAGCTGGTGTTGCAGTTTCTGACATCGAAAACATGACAGTTTGGGGTAACCACTCTCCAACAATGTATGCGGACTACCGTTTTGCAAATGTAAACGGCGAAAGCTTAAAAGACAAAATCAACGATGCTGTTTGGAACAAAGACGTATTCCTTCCAACTGTTGGTAAACGTGGTGCTGCGATCATCGAAGCGCGTGGTCTTTCTTCTGCTGCTTCTGCTGCAAACGCTGCAATCGACCATATGCGCGATTGGGCTCTTGGCACAAACGGCAAATGGGTAACTATGGGTATTCCTTCTGACGGTTCTTATGGTATTCCTGAAGGCGTAATGTTCGGTTTCCCTGTAACAACTGAAAACGGCGAATACAAAATCGTTCAAGGTCTTGAAATCGACGAATTCAGCCGTGAACGTATCAACTTCACTCTAAACGAGCTTGAAGAAGAACGTGCAGCAGTTGCTGACATGGTTAAATAATTTAATTTTTTAAATTAAATTATAAAAAGGCACTCCATTTGGGGTGCTTTTTTTATGGCCTGCGAAAAATACCACGCTTAATTTTTGAACAAAAAATAACACGTTGAGATGCTGTTGCAACTGACAAAGTCAAATAAACAGATAACTATAAAGATGGGAAAAATGTTATTGGCTTGAGGAGAACGGCAATGTTTGATCAACAACCGACGTTGGAACTATTTTTTGAACAATTGGGGTTGGATGCAACTCCGGAAGGCATCGATCAATTTATCGAAACGCATCAAATCACCATGGATGTTCCATTGCATGAAGCGCCATTTTGGACGAAGTCACAGCGCGACTTTATTATTAGTCATTGGAAAAAAGATGATGACTGGGCCATGGTGGTCGATATTTTAAATGAACAATTGCATACAGAACATAAGCTTTCAGGATCATGCAAAATCTAAATACAATTTGAAACAACAAACCTAGTTTTATCGCTAGGTTTTTTTATCAGCATCATATAAGTTAATTAAATAATAAATGACAGATTAGTTGATAAGGAGGGCGAGATGCTCAATCAAAATAAACCATCCTTAGCTTTATTGTTTTCTCAATTGGGGTTAGCCAGCAGTCCAGCTGCGATCGAGTTATACGTACGTACGCATCAGCTTGCCGCAAGTGAAAATTTACATGATGCGCCGTTTTGGAATAAAGCACAGCGCGACTTTCTAATCAGTCATTTAGTACAAGATGATGATTGGGCCATTTGGATTGATGAGCTGAATCAACAGTTGCATATGGATGCATATAAGCTACAACCAGCATAGATTTCACTTCTCCATAAATAAAAAACACCTCTTCGGAGGTGTTTTTTATTTAGTGCAGTTTACTTTGGCGTAATTCTAAAAACCAAGTTTCTTGGCGATAAGGATTAAATGCAGGATGCTCAAGTAATGTGGTGAGTTTGAATTCTTGAGATTTGCTGTATTTATATAACCAGTGGCGGGTTAACGCAGGTTCTTGTTTTACTGCAGAGGCATAGGCCAAATAGAAGTAGATGTCGCCATGTTCAGCTTTGGACATCGGTTTCATAATCTGCTGGGTAATCAGGGCATAGCGCTGCTCTTTGGTGATTTCAAAAAATACCATATAGGCTTTGGCTAAATGCACAGACAAATTGATGTATAGCTCAATCGGCATTTCTTCAAATTCAATCCGGCTTTGCTCAAGTAGAACAATGGCTTCTTGCAGAAAATACACTTGTTCTTGATGGTTCTTGCTTAAGCCAACCAATTGCAGGCGTAAGTCTGCACGCTCAAGGGCAAGTTCAGGGCTGTTGCCTTGTAGAAATAATTGATCGGTTTCGCCAATACGCTGAATAATTTTATGACTGTTTTGACGCATCGGGTACATCCTCATCTATGAATGACTCATATATGAGGATAATTTAAGGGATTTAAAGGATGAATCTTGAATTACCACATCGTGTTGTCATTACGCAGCCAAGCCGTAATCGATAAACGTTGATGTTTGGCTTCGAGTACCTCGTGTAACAGGTCACTTTGGAATAAAGCAATGCGATTCGGTTTAGGTTCTAAAATATGCCAAACATCATTCTTATCTTGTAAGCGCAATTCACCGCCCCAGTCGGCTTGCCAATGTTCATGTAAATAATAAACCGCTGAAATGACACGTCCATTTTTGCCTTGAGGATTATCTTTATGCAGGGCATAAAATTCACCTGCGTTATAACAGGCAAAATGTGCTTCGACTTCGTGAATGCCAGAAAAAAATGCGCGATTAAATTGTTCTGATAAATGTTGTAACGCTTGAACGTGTTCTTGTGCGACATCTAATGTGTCGTTAATCCATAAAATATGATCACTTCTAATTTTACTGATGACCCCATTTTGTACGGCTGCATCCCTAAATTTATTTAAATTTGACATACATTCTTCAACAAGTGCATGTATATATTCAGCAGGATAAGCGTCATCAATAATGCTAAACCCGTGTTGATCTAAATCATCGAGGATTTGATCAACCGGCCAAGACTTTGGGAGAAAGGCTGTTTCCATATACGAACCATAAAGTTGTGGAAAAAAAGGTGACGTATTCTAGAGCAAGAATAGCATCGGAATGAAACTATTTTTCATGCTAAAATGTCCGTTGATATCAGGAATTAAAGAAACATGAATTACCGTCACCATTTCCATGCAGGCAACTTTGCCGACGTGATGAAGCACGTTTTGCTGCTTCAGTTATTAAGTCGACTGAATGCAAAAGATAAACCTTATCGCTATGTAGATACACATGGTGGTGCAGGTAAATATGATCTTTCGACCTCTGAAGCACAGAAATCAGGTGAGTTTTTAAATGGTATTCATCGTTTAGTTAAGCTCGATGATTCAATTAAACGCAATGCGCCTGAAGGTATTCAACAATATTTAAAAGTTGTTGAAAAAATGCGTGAAAACTTTGGTAAAGGCGCTTATCCAGGCTCTCCGTGGTTCGCACTTGAAGGCATGCGTGAAACTGATAAGGCAACGATTTTTGAAATGCAGCGCGATGTATTCCAACAATTGCGCCACAATATTTTTGATAAACGTGCAGGCTTGCATGAGCGTGATGCTTACGAAGGTTTACTGGGTGTAATTCCACCAAAAGAAAAACGTGGTTTGGTCATGATTGACCCGCCTTACGAATTAGAACGTAAAGATTTTCCACAGCTTGTAGAATTGTTGGTGGCTGCTTATAAAAAATGGCCGACAGGCGTTTTTGCGGTATGGTATCCAATTAAAGACCGCGCGATGATTGAACGTTTTGAAAAGAAAATGTACAAAACCGGTATTCGTCGTCAGTTGGTTTGCGAAATTTGTGTATGGCCAGATGACACTCCAGTGGGTCTAAATGGTTGTGGTTTATTGGTGATTAACCCACCTTGGAAATTCTCTGAAGATGCGGATGAAGCATTACAATGGTTGTTCCCACATCTTCGTATGAATGAAAATGGTGGTCATGCAGCCGTACGTTGGTTGGTTGGCGAATAATTTTAAACTTGAAAAAGAAAGGTCACAGTTAGGATCGAACAATGACAAATACAAATAAACCTGAGCGGGAAATTTCTTCAAAGGATGAAAATGCATTTGATGGCATTACATTTGAAGTTGAAGAAGAGGAGCATACCCATGAAGGGCATAAAGTGAAACGTCGTGGGATCTATCTGTGGCCAAACTTGATTACAACTGCAGCGTTGTTATCCGGCTTTTATTCAATAATTGCCAGTATGAATGGTGAGTTTCAACAAGCCATTTATGCCATTTTCCTTGCAGCATTATTTGATGGTTTGGATGGACGTGTCGCACGTGCTATCGGCGCACAAAGTCCTTTTGGTGAACAGTTTGACTCGTTGTCGGACTTGCTAGCATTTGGTGTTGCACCTGCCATTTTAATGTATAGCTGGAGTCTAAATGACTTAGGCCGTATTGGTCTGGCAGCATGTTTTGTTTACACCGCATGTGCAGCCTTCCGTTTGGCACGTTTTAACGTACAAATTGGGGTTGTCGATAAACGTTATTTTATTGGTGTTGCAAGTCCACTCGCAGCCGTTATGATTATTTCATTGGTATGGGTAGGTATGGATATCCCTGCGGTCTTCGACTTACGCGAAACAGGTATTCAGATTTTTAATGCGGTAGTGATTATTGCAGTGGGTCTATTGATGATCTCAAATGTAAAATACTATTCATTTAAAACTGTGGATCGTCGCCGTGTTCCATTTGCGGTGTTGCCAATCATAGTCTTCATTTTAGCTGCTGTAACGTATAATATTCCAATGGGTATTTTAATTATTTCAGTAATTTATGCATTGTCTGGATTTGTCACAACCCTAATGGCAAAAAAGGCTGAAGCATGAGTTAAAACATGAAATAAAAATAAAAATGAAAAGGAGCTTGATATGCAGATATTTCAAGATTTCTTGGATCAATCAAGACGATTGAATCAAGCTCCAGATTTACAACATAAAAAAATAAATCTACATGCGCCGAATACGTCTTATCCTTCAGTCCATTATGGACTTTGTCTACCGAATCTTCCTGCGCCCTTACATTATCTTAACTTTATGAGTTGGCTTGGGCAGCCTCAGATTCCCGCTTTTCAAAATCCTGCGTCCATTCAACAAGACGAACTCAATACAGCCACAGTATTGACCAGTGTGAGCGGTCATATGGTTGGGCAATTACAATCATATTCCATCAAAGACGACTGTAGTCTGAGTGATACCGTCTTTAAATTTAGAGATAAAGAGCAGATTGGTTGGGATGGAGCGGTATTTCAAATCCATCGAGAAGATACTGAACTCAGTTTAGATTTGTCCGTGCAAACTACCGGTATTTCTTCTTGTTTAATAAAATTAAGATTAGGTCTAGCTGAATATTGGTCGGTGATGTGCCAATGTGAAGGTCAAATCAAATTTCAGGGCCAGATGTATGATGTAAATCAGCTGGCGGTTTTGTCTTATGCACAAATACGCAAGTTCCCATATTTACCTTTAGCGTTTTATACCCATCAGGTGATTAACCTTAGTCGACAACGTCAAATTATCTTTATGCAAACGCGAGACCGTTATAACAATATTTTGAGCTCACGTTTATATCTAAGAGATTTAAATCAGAAGCAAGTGTTCATGGCAGACCAAGGCGTGTTCTTTAAAGTCATGCGCGTTTATCCTGTGGTTAAAACCCCCAATTTGCAAAAAATGTATTTGCCACGTGAATTTGAATGGATTTACCAAAATGACAAACTAAAAATACATATACAAGCGCAGAGCCGTGGGGATTTTAAATTTGGACTCGGCGCTGGCTATGCAGGAAGCTTTAACTATCAAATTAAAATTAACGACGAAATCGAGTGTGGGGAGGGTGGCTACTGTGAATATGTAGATTGTCGAGCTTTAAAATGGCAAGAAAAGAATGAAAAAGATAAATTAACGGATAAATATGGAAATATTGTCCCTATTATGCTCAAAAAATAGTAAAAAAACTCAATTTAGTAGAATAAATAAACAAACGTAATGAAAAAACTAAAAATAAATGGAAAAGGGTGTTGCGTTGGATTAGAAATACTGTAGAATGCACATCCATCGGCGGTGATGAAGATTAAAACTTCTGATAAAACAATGACTTGGTTGAATTAATTAAGTTGGGTTTTATTTGATAAGTTTAAAAATAATTTGAATTACCGGTTGACTCTTTAGAAATAAAGCGTAATATAGCCGACCTAGCTTGCTGGTGACGAACCAACAAGAAGATCATTAAGAGATTATGAAGAACAACTTGTGTGGATTTTTACTGGTTGATCGATCGAAATTATTTTCATTGATTGATGGTAGAAATTACTCGAAGTTTATTTGAGCAAATTTTTGTCAGTAATTGATGAGCCAAGATTGGCACCCTTTAAGGTGCTACAAAGTATTAAACTGAAGAGTTTGATCATGGCTCAGATTGAACGCTGGCGGCAGGCTTAACACATGCAAGTCGAGCGGGAATAGGTAGCTTGCTACCGATTTCTAGCGGCGGACGGGTGAGTAATGCTTAGGAA